>NZ_JASPFC010000016.1:0-75190 GCF_031296635.1 Actinomyces acetigenes | reverse complement strand
AGTAGGCCGACTTGGGCCGGCTCGGTGTCAAGCCCCGGGTTTTGTGGAGGCTGGTTTATCTGGTGCCGGTGGTTGCCGGTTGTGATTGTTCCTGGCGGTGGGTGTCGGGCGTCCAGGTGGCTTCGTGCTCGGCGGGGGTTCGCATCCCGATGGCGGAGTGTGGTCGGGTGGTGCCCGTACCAGTGGACCCACTCGGCGGTGGCGAGCACGGGCGGCGTCGATGTCCTCCCAAGGGCCCTGGCCAAAGGATGAGCTCGGCCTTGTACAGCGAGTTGAGCGCCTCGGCCAGAGCAAAGCCGAAAGGAATCGCCCTTTAGAGCCTACAGAGGCGACTGCCTCGCAGTCGGCCAGAGCCTGCCCATAGCGAATGGACCGGTACTGCACCCCACGGTCGCAAGTGGTGCACCAGGCCCGTCAGGTCAGCACCGGCTCGTTTCCGCTGCCAGACGGCCATCTGAAGGGCGTCCAGGGCCAGGTCTGTGTACAGGCTCGTGGTGGTCTGCCAGCCCACGATTCGCCGCGAGAAGACATCGGTGACGAAGGCGACGTAGACCCACCCGGAGAACGTACGCACGTGGGAGGGGGTACCTCCCGCTTGCGGGGGAATGTCGGCGACCCACAGCTCGTTCGCCTGAACGCGCTGAAATGCCTTTTGACGAGGTCGGCCGGGCACTGCTCTCGCGGTGCGCTGCGCGTGGTGCGCGGGGACTTGGCGCGGCGGACGCCGCGCAGACCCAGGTCGCCCATGAGGCATTCAACGGTGCACCGGGCCACGTGACCGGCACCGTGACGCTCGGCGGCCTCGGGTCGGCCCCGCATCACGTGCATCTTGCGGGCCCCCAGCACCGAGTAGCTGGTTCTTGTGGACCCTGGATATCTCCGCCTTGAGGATCTCATCGCGCAGGCTCCTGGCGCTAGGAGGCCGGCTACGGCGGGCGTGAGTCACGTGCTTGGGGCGATCTTGACTCCGGCGCCAGTGAGCACCTTGCAGACCGGCCAGGCCCCGAACTCCTCCTTCTTGGTCTCGATGTACTGGCAGATCAACGAGATGGGCGCTCACACTCCGCCGCGATAGACAAGCCGACTGTGCTCTTCAGGATCGCGTTGGCTCTTCGCAGCTCTCGGACCTCTTTCTCAAGTTCCTTGATCCGCTGCGCCTCGTCGGTGGTGGTTTCCGGCCTCAGACCACCATCGACCTGGGCCTTCTTGACCCAGGTGCGCAGAGCCTCGGGGTGGACGCCCAGCTCGTCGGCGATCCTGCGGATCGCGCCCTTGGCCCGCGCCGAATCCTCCAGCGCCTCCAAGGTCATCCTCGTGGCCCGCTCGCGCAGCTCATCGGGGTACTTCTTCTGTCCCATGACAGTGATCCTTCCGTGTCATCACTGCCTCCATCAAACCCGGGACGATTCAGTCCTTCCAACGGAGGGGCTTACACATACCATTGAACACGCTCGGCCTGCCCGTAGCGGATGGACCGGTACTGCACCCCACGGTCGGAGTGGTGCACCAGGCCCGTCAGATCAGCACCGGCCTCCCGTCCGAGCGAGCGTCTCAGAAGCGAGGAGACAGCACATGAGACGCACCGCCCCTGAGAAGCACTGCGCAGCCCGTGAGGCCTTGAATGACAAGGCTGAAAGAACACCGCTGTGGTTCATCCACATCTGTGGACACAGGTGTGGAAACACAAGGCTGTAGTTATCCACAGGCTTGTCCACACATGGGGAAAGTCGACGTGGGTTGTGGGGAGCCGGTTGTCCACGGATCCACAGACGACCTGGGGAGGAAGGAGGAGCGGGCCGAGCCCCTGGCGCAGGGTCGTGGGGATACGCAGTGGCTCCGGCTCGGGTCCCCTCCTTGGGACGAGCCCCTCGACGATGCGATCAAGCAGCCCTGTCAGCCGGCTCAACCCGCTCCGTCGGTGCCCCGATGTGTGGAGACACCGCTCACGACAAGGCCCCCGAGCCGGTGCTCGGGGGCCTACGCGGATGCCTGATCGCGGGAGTGTCTGAAACCTGTCACTTCCAGCGCAGCAGACCGAGGAAGCCCGACATCATGATGAGGAAGCCGATGTAGAGGTTGCCGTTGAACAGCCAGTCGCCGCCGTGGTGCTCGACGAAGTAGGGCAGCGGGTACTTGCCCTGGAAGAGGTAGGTGGCGACAACCCACAGCAGCCCGATGACCAGGAGCGTCACCATGGTGGGGGCGTACCAGCGCGGCGAGGCAGTGTCCTTGATCTTCTTGGGGGTGCGCGAGACTCGGTTCGCCGCGGCGCGCGACTCCTCCTCGAGGGCCTTGGCCGCCTTGGCCGGGTTGCCGGAGCGCTTAGGGTGCTTCTTCTTCGACGACGACGAGCTCTTCTTCGAGTCCTTGTCCGCCGTGGTCTTCTTCTCCGTCTTCTCAGAGGCGGCGGAGTCCTTCGTCGAGCCCTTGTCCTTCTCAGCGCTCTTCGCGCTGTTCTTCTCCGAGCTCTTCTTCGAGACCTTCTCCGAGCTCTTGTCGGCGTCGTCCGTTGTGGACTTCTTCTCCAAGGCCACCCTGGGTCTCCTCACTGGTTGGGGATGGTGGCATGAGACCACCGCAATACATCCGGGCCTAGCCTAGGACATGCTGTCAGGCTTCCTCACGGTGCACCTTGTGATGAGTCCACCACTCCTGGCTGGTCATGTGGGGGGTGTACCCCCTTAGACTGGCCGTTAGCCCGATGATGTCCCAGTTCTGAGGAGGGGCGATGACTGGAGGAGGTCTTGTGCGACACCGAGCACCCGGCCAGAGTCGTGCTGTCCGAATCTTCAACGGCACCTTGACCGGAATCGGTGAGCTGCTCATCACCGCCGGCCTCGTCGTCGCCCTCTTCCTGTGCTGGCAGCTGTGGTGGACCGGCATTGACGCCAACGCCAGCGCGCAGGCGGTGGCCACCCAGTTCCACCAGAAGCAGGTCCAGTCACCTCAGAAGGCCGGCACGGAGCACTATGATGCTCCGCCCGTCATGGAGCAGGTCGGCTACGGCGAGACCATCGGGATGCTCATCGTCCCCAAGTGGTACGGCATCACCAACAACAACATGCCCATCATGGAGGGCACCGGATCCGACGTCCTGGACCAGGCCGCGGCGGGCCACTACACCAACACCCAGCAGCTCGGCGAGCTCGGCAACTTCGCGATCGCCGGGCACCGCCGCACCTACGGCAACTCCTTCCGCCGCATCGACCTGCTCCAGGAGGGCGACGAGATCATCGTCTCCACCGCCAAGACCTGGTACGTGTTCAGGGTGACCGGCCACGAGATCGTCCAGCCCGAGCAGGTCGAGGTCATCGCCCCAGTCCCCAACCAGCCGGACGCTCAGCCCACCGACCGGTACATCACGCTGACCACCTGCCACGGATCGACCGCCGGCGAGTTCGGCAACGACCAGCGCTGGATCGTCCACGCGCAGTTCAAGTACTGGATGGATCGCTCCGAGGGACGTCCGAAGTCCGTGCTCAACGACCCGGGGGTCAACTGATGTACGGCTTCATCTGGCGGCACCTTCCGGGCCCGGCGTGGCTCAAGGCCATCGAGTCGCTCATCCTCATCGCCGGAGTCGTCTACGTGCTCATGCAGTACGTCTTCCCCTGGGCCAACGCCACCTGGCACCTGTCCGGCAACGCCGACGTCGGCTGACCACAACCGGAAGCCGCAGGTCTTCGCCGCTATCGGCCGTCATTGATGCGGAATGAAGGGGTCCCCGACCGTCACCAGACGGTTGGGGACCCGGCCGCATGCGCGTGCGTCGTACTGCTTAGCGCTTCATGAGTCGCCTGACGAGCTTGCGCAGCTCGTCGACCCACAGGACCA
This sequence comes from Actinomyces acetigenes, assembly GCF_031296635.1. NCBI lineage: Bacteria > Bacillati > Actinomycetota > Actinomycetes > Actinomycetales > Actinomycetaceae > Actinomyces > Actinomyces acetigenes. The sequence goes on along the minus strand of NZ_JASPFC010000016.1, from coordinate 71,356 downwards.
GGGAGGCCATGATGACGACCACCGCCCAGTGGGTCAGGTCCAACGACCTCGTCGAGAAAGCCGCCTGCAGGAAGGGCACCTCCACCACGGCGACCTGAAGCACCAGGGTCAGGCCGATCGCACCCCAGAGCCACTTGTTGACGAAGAGATGACTGAAGGCGCTGACCGTCTCCGAGCGCGAGTTGAGCGTGTTGAACAGCTGTGCCAGGACCAGCGTGGAGAAGACCGCTGTGCGGGCGGTGTCCAGGTCGTCGGTGGACAGGGAAGTCTCGATGAGGCCGCCGGGCAGGAAAAGGTCCAGCGTCGCCAGGGTCGAGACGGCCATGACCGCACCGATCAGCAGCACGCCGCTCCACATGGCGCCGTCGACCACTCGTTCCGTGGGCTTGCGCGGTGGGCGGGCCATGACGTCCTCCACGGAGGGGTCCACGCCCATGGCCAGGGCCGGTCCGGAGTCGGTGACCAGGTTGATCCACAGGATCTGGGTGGCCAGCAGCGGCAGGACCACGCCGGACTCGCTGTGCCCGCTCAGGCCGATGACTCCCGAGAGCACCACGCCGCCGAAGACCGTGAGGACCTCACCCATGTTGGAGGACAGCAGGAAGCGCAGGAACTTCTTGATGTTGTCAAAGATGCGCCGGCCCTCACGCACGGCGTCGACGATGGTGGCGAAGTTGTCGTCCGCCAGGACCATCATGGCGGCCTCCTTGGTCACCTGGGTTCCGGTGACGCCCATGGCCACGCCGATGTCCGCAGCGCGCAGGGCCGGGGCGTCGTTGACGCCGTCGCCGGTCATGGAGACCGTGTGGCCCTGCGACTTCAGGGCGTGGACGATCCGCATCTTGTGCTCAGGGGCGACGCGCGCGTACACGCTGGTGGTGGCTACGGCCCGAGACAGGGCCTCGTCGTCCATCCTCTCCAGCTCCCGGCCGGTGAGGACCGGGGCGCCCCGTTCGACGATGCCCAGGTCCGCTGCGATGCGTCCGGCGGTGGCCGGGTGGTCGCCGGTGATCATGAGGACGCGCACGCCCGCCCGGTGCGCCTCGGCCACGGCCACGGCCGCCTCGGGGCGCGGCGGGTCGATGATGCCGACGACGCCGGCCAGTACCAGATCCCGCTCCAAGTCCGACAGGTCCGCCTCGCCGTCGCCGGCGGCGGCCTCGCGCACGCGGGCGGCCTCCTCATCGGTGAGGAGCCGGTAGCCGACCCCCAGGGTGCGCAGTGCCCGGCCCGACATGTCCGCGATGCGCTCGGTGAACCGGGCCCGGGCCTGACCGGTCAGCTCGGTGGAGGCCTCGCCCAGGCGCATCTGCGTGCAGTGCTCCATGAGGATATCCGGGGCGCCCTTGGAGACGATGATCGTGCCGTGCTCGGTGTCGGTGAGCAGCACCGACATCATCTTGCGCTCGGAGGTGAAGGGGACCTCGCCGACGCGCTCGAAGCGGCCCTCGCGCTGGCCATCGGTGCCGAGCTTCCTCTCCGCGACCAGGAAGGCGCCCTCGGTCGGGTCGCCGACGACGCTCCACACGTCCTCGTCGGCGCTGAGCTCGGCGTCGGAGGCCAGCGCTCCGCCGGAGAGGACCACGGTGACCTCGTCGCGCAGGGGTCCTTCGAGGGGATCGGCGTCGGGGCGACCGTCACGGTCGGTGTCGGGGGCGACCTCGCCGTCGGGCGCGTACCCGATGCCGGTGACCACGCAGGTGCCCGAGGCCGTGACGACTTCCTGGATCGTCATCTCCGAGCGGGTGAGGGTACCGGTCTTGTCCGAGCAGATGACGGAGGCCGAGCCGAGGGTCTCCACGCTGGTGAGCCTCTTGACGACGGCCTTGTGGGTGGCCATGCGCTGCACACCCAGGGCCAGGACTACCGACAGGATCGCGGGCAGGCCCTCGGGCACAGCGGCCACGGCCAGCGAGACCCCCAGCAGAAGGGCGTGGACGATCGTGTCCGGTGTGCGATCCCGCGCCAGGAGCAGCAGGGTTCCCACAACGACGACGGCGATGATGACGACGACGATCCCTAGCATCGTGGAGATCGCGTGGATCTCCTTCTGCAGGGGCGTGTCCTCCTCCTCGACGGAGTCGAGCATCTGCGCGATCGAGCCCATCTCGGTGTCGGCCCCGGTGGCGACGACGACGGCGCGTCCCGTCCCCTGGGCCACGGAGGTGCCCCGGTAGACCATGCAGGTGCGGTCAGCCAGGTCGGTGTCGGTGCCGACCGCCTCGGGGGTCTTGATGACCGCGTCGGCCTCACCGGTGAGGGAGGACTCCACCACGCGCAGGGCGGCGGCCGAGACCAGGCGGGCGTCGGCGCCGACCTGGTCTCCCTCGCCCAGGACGAGAACGTCGCCGACCACGAGCTCGGAGGAGGGGATGACCAGGCGCGCCCCGTCGCGCAGCACCGTGGAGGTCGCCTCGGTCATGGCGGACAGGACGGCGACGGCGTCAGCGGCCTTGTTCTCCTGGACGAATCCGAGGATGGCGTTGAGGGTGACGACGGCGACGATGACGATGGAGTCCACCGGCACGCCCTCGGCGCCCTCCAGGACCCAGGCGATGGTGGAGATGACGATGGCGGCCAGCAGGAGGTAGACAAGCGGATCGTTGAACTGGCCCAGGAAGCGCAGCCAGGCGGGCGCCGGCGGCTTGGAGGGCAGCTCGTTGGGGCCGTTGGCGGCCAGGCGGTCGGCCGCGACCTGCCGGCTCAGACCGCAGGAGACGTCGGTGCCGAGCTCGGTGGCGACGACGTCGGCCGGTCGGGAGTAGGGGCGGGGCTGCGTCGATGGCTCTGTGCCGGCCGGATCGAACGAGGTGTCCATGGCGGGTGCTGTGGGCATGGACGCTATCCCATCAACGGCGGATTGCTTTGACAAGCCGGGCCTCTGGGAGAGATCTACGGGCTGAGACAGCCCAGGGGAACGACGAGGACGCCGTCGTCGCGCTGATAGGCCGTCGCCGTACCAGTGAGCACCATGAGGAACGAGGGTTCTCCCAGGGTCCTGGAGTCGACCCGGTCAGCCAGCTTACGCAGGTTCGCGGCGGCCTCGTCGATCTGGGCGCTGCCGAGCTTGACCTCGACGAGTGCCCATCGGCCGTCGTCGAGCGCGATGACGGCGTCGGCCTCAAGACCCGACTGGTCCCGGTAGTGGAAGACGCTTCCTCCCAACGCCCCGCTGTAGATTCGCAGGTCGCGGACGCACAACGACTCGAACAGTAGTCCAAAGGTCTCGGGATCAAGGAGCAACCGTTGCGGGGTGAGCCTCAGGACGGCGGCGGCGATGGAAGGATCGGTGAAGTGGCGCGTCGGACTGGTGCGGATGGCGGTGCGCGATCGCAGTGAAGGGCTCCAGGCGGGAAGATCCTCAATGACGAAGGACCGCGAGAGTAGGTCGAGGTAGGGGCGCAGTGCATTCACCGAGAGGGTCTGCTCATCCTCCTGCATGTCGGCCCGCAGGGTGGAACCTGCGGCCTGTGTTGAGATATTGCGGGCGTAGGCTCGCAGGAGCGCCCGCATACGCAGACTCGACCGGTTGACTGAGTCGACGCGCGAGAGGTCCGAGTCGACCAGGGCGTCGACATAGTTTCGAGCGTACTGGATGGCCTCGGTGTCGTCCGGGTCCCGTACTGCCTCGGGCCACCCTCCACGGCATATTGCCTGGGCGATGCCGTCCACCGTCAGATCGGACAGGGACGCCGCGTCATGATCGCCGTCGAAGAGTGCCGTGAGTGAGACTGCTCGGTTGGACTCGAGGGACTCGGTCAAGGACATGGTGCGCATGACCAGCCGCTTGATGCGTCCGACGCCGGAGTGCGCGGGCTCAACGGAAGGGGTCGATGAACCGGTCAGGATGAACTGGCCGCGTGCCTGGCGGCGATCGACAGCGAAGCGCACGGCGTCCCACACCTGCGGAGCCATCTGCCACTCGTCGATCAGGCGTGGCACCTCTCCCTCGAGAAGTGCGGAGGGCTTGAGATCCGCCAGTTGGAGGTAGGCGGCGCTGTGGTCGGGGTCCTGGAGGTAGATGCTGCTCGCAGCCGCCTGGGAGCCCGTCGCGGTCTTGCCGCACCACTTGGGGCCCTGGATGAGGACGGCCCCGGAGGTGCGCAACGCCGCAGACAGCTGCTGGTCCGCTACGCGGGGGAGGTAGTCGCTGCTGTCGCTGGATTTCATGGATGTCCTTGCCAACGGAGGCGTGTCGTCACACTACCCCAGTGTGAAGGTTGAAGCCATTTCAGTGTGAACTTTGGTGAGTTTTGAGTGTGAAGGTTGAAACGGCCTCGCGCACGAGGACGAAACCCGTGTGGGGGAACAGGACACCTGTTCCCCCACACGGATTCCGCGTCCCCGTCAGTGGGGGAGCGTCGGCTCAGGCCAGCGAGGGCTGGAGGCCGAGCGAGCCCACGAGGTGCTCGCGGTAGGCCGGGGAGCTGACCTTGTCTAGCCAGGCACGGGCCTCGGCCAGACGACCCTCGATGCCCAGGCGCTCGACGACCTCCTCGTTGTTCTCCGCGGTGTAGAAGCGGGTGAGGGCCTCGATGGCTTGGTGGGCCTGGCGGGTGTCGCGGGCGACCTTGGCGTCCAGGCGCTGCGCGTACCACGACGAGCTCAAGATGTTCTCGCGCTCGAACAGGGCGCGGAACTCCGGGCTCGTCAGGTCCCAGCCCTCGCGAGAGGTGCCGTCGATCATGATCTCCAGCAGGGCCCGCAGCGGCGGCACGGCCCACTCGATGGAGCCGTCGGCCCGGTAGTGCTCGGCCACCACCTTGTGGGTGGTGACGATGATGTCCACCGAGTCGGCGAAGACCGCCTCATCCTGCAGCTCGGGACGCAGCATCTCCTCGGTGAAGACGACGTCGGGGTGCAGGAAGATCCGGCCGAAGAAGGTCGAGGCGAAGGACTGGTTCATCCGGTAGCCCAGGCGCGAGGCCTGGACGGTGCGGCCCTCGTACTCGAAGTCCTCAATGCGCTCGAGGTAGCCGCCCTCGATGAGGTGGTGGGCGTCCCGCTCCTCAACGCTCATGCGCGAGAAGATCTCCGGGATGAGCAGCGAGATGTCGTGGGCCACCTGCACCTTCGGACCAATGTAGCCGGCCGAGGACAGCCAGCCGTCGTAGCCGCTGAGGGCGTAGGACAGCAGGGCCGCGTTGAGGTCGTAGATGGCCGGCAGGGCGTTGAACGGGGCCTTCGTCAGGGCCCCCTCGCTGCCGGCGCCCGTCGTCGAGGGGGACTTACCGGTCATGGAGGAGATGAACTCCATGAACAGCTCCGGCAGCTCCATGTAGTGCAGCGGGTTGTAGGCGCACAGCGGCGGAACCCCGTCCTCGGGCGGGTTGTTGCGGCGCCCGGCGGCGACGATGTCGACGCTGTGACGCAGCGCCTCGTCCAGGGGGACATCCCGGAAGAGGTGGTTGGTCAGGTCCGCCAGCGCCACATCCTTCGGGTTGGCGATGTCGGGACGCACCTGGAGGTAGCGGGGGTTCTTGGTGGGGGTGCCGTTGACCAGGCGCGGGTTGGCCGTGGAGACCCAGTAGGTCTGCTCGGCGGGGTCCTCGGCCTCGGGCAGGGCGGCGGCGCGGGCCACCAGGTCCTGCATGGGCTGGGTGAAGCGGGACAGGCCGGGGGCGTCGGCGGCCATCGCCCGGGCGTCGGCGGGCGTGAGCGGCTGGAAGTTGGAGATGAACAGGTCCGCCTGCGGATCCGACATGTCCGACTCGGTCTGCTTGTCGTAGCCGCGCACGATCGCGTCGTCGGGCCGCTGGAAGAGCAGGGACTCGCAGTTGGTGACGAACTTGCGCGACAGCTGCGAGTCCGGGGTGGAGACCAGGCCGCCGGGGGCCACGATCGAGGCGGTGATGTCGTCCTCGGTCTGGACCTTGGCCGCCGGGGAGAAGTCCGGGCGCAGGGACAGCAGGCGCCAGGCGCCGTCGTCCTCGAAGCCCACGCGCAGCATGTTGACCTTGATGACCTCACCGTCCAGGCGCAGGGAGTTGCCCTTGCGGCCGTTGATGATGCCCACGGAGAAGTGGCTGCGCCAGTCCTTGCCCCAGCTGGGCTGGTAGAAGCGCTTGACGGTGAAGATGAGCTCCTTGATGTGGGCCGGGATCGACTCCAGGAAGGCGTTGTACTCCTCGGTGTACATCGACGACGGCGTCAGCAGCTTGATGACGCTTCCCAGCGAGCGGCGCTCGGAGAGGATCGAGCGGTGGTGGGCGCTCTTGTTGGCCGGGTCAACGAAGCGGTCGGCGTAGTTGCCGTCGAGGATCGTCTGGACGGTGTCGAAGTCCTCGTCGACGTCGCCGACGTAGGCCTCACCGAAGACGAAGGCGTCCAGGAGGGCCTTGGAGATCTCTGACTTGCCGCCGCCGGAGACGGTGGCCGGCTTGTGGGCCTGCGTGGACCAGGGGGCGGTGCCCACCAGGTGCCACTGGGTGGCGTCGCCCTCGCGGTGCTTGGCGTGGACCCGGTAGCCGTTGGGGGCCACGTAGGTGTTGCCCACCAGCAGCGGGATCGAGGCCTCCTGACCGTCGGGGCGGGTCCAGGTGATCGTCTGGTTGCGCATCGAGTAGTGGGCGCCGGCGGGCACCAGCACTACGGTCGGGTCGTCGATGGCGACGGCGGAACCGTCCTCGCGCGTCTCGAAGCGGCCGGGGTTGCGCTCGATGATGTGCTCGAGGGTCAGGCCCTCGGGGGTGTGGACGTCGGTGTACTCCTGGCTCAGGTTGTAGCGCGGGTAGGCGACGGCGCCGCCGGCGTGCTCCTCCTCCACGCAGCCGAAGAGGTTGGCCGAGTACCCGATCTGGGTCTTGACCTCCTTCTTGCAGTAGCCGAAGTAGTTGTCCGCGATGATGGTGACGATGACGCCGCGCTCATCGCGGGCCACGCACTTGAAGGCCTTGCCGCCGTTGTAGAGTTCGGCCTCGTCCTTCCAGCACTGGCCGTCGCGGCGCTGGCGCTCGGTGGCCTCGTCCCAGGAGGGCAGGCCCAGCTCCTTCTTGGTCAGGGTGGTCAGGTGCGGAGCGAGGATGACGCAGCCGGTGTGGCCGGTCCAGGACTCCGGGGCCAGGGAGGAGTCGTTCTCCGGCAGGTAGGGGTCGCCGCCGTTGCCGAAGATGCCCTCGACGAAGTCCAGGTTGGAGACCAGGCCGCCGGGGGCGATGAAGCGGATCTCCATGGAGCGCTCGGCGGAGAAGCCGGGAACCTCGGGCACGACGACGGGGCGCAGCAGCAGCGACACGAAGCAGCGGGCCGGGTCCTCCTGCCGGGAGGCCCACGGCAGGGTCAGCAGGTCCTCGGGGGGCTCGACGGCGTGGGCCAGCAGGCGGGCGAAGACGTCGCGCGAGACGGCGATCTTGTCATCCGGGATCGGCAGGCCGCCCTCGGCGACGTGGAAGACGCCGGCGGTGGTGCGACGGTCGTTGCGGGGGTTGTGCAGGACGCCGCCGAGCACCCGGTAGCTCTCGACGTAGTCGGAGGTGAAGCTGGTGGAGTCCGCCGGCAGGGACAGGGCCCGCGCCAGGCCCGGCTGGTCCAGGACGAAGGTGGAGCGGGGCAGCCGTGGGGTGACGGCCGCGCCCTCCAGGTAGGAGTCGAGGAAGGTCTGGATGCGCTGGTCAGCCGCACAGGGGCGGTGGGCCAGCCGGCGGGAGAGCTCGCGCTGGCGTGCCAGGATCGGGGACATGAGGCGGTCCGCCTCACTCTGCTTGACCTGTGCCGGGGCGGAGATCCCCAGCAGCTCCAAACGCAGGGCGATGGCGGAAGTGGTGGCCGCGTCTGTAGTTGTCATGGCACGAGCCTAGACAGAACAGACGACACGGTCCTGTTACGTTCTGCCCAGAAGACCGACTTCAGTGGCGTGTCTGACATCTCACTCGCCGGCCGGGTCGTTCACTGTCTGAGTCGACCGCCGGTGCGACGTCGAGCGTTCAGGACAGGAGCATCTGGGACAGTGCGGTGCCCACGATGCAGGAGGTGAGGACCCCGATGAGCCCGGGCACCAGGAAGGAGTGGTTGATGACGTACTTGCCGATGTGGGTGGTGCCGGTGGGGTCGAAGCCGATCGCCGCCAGATCCGAGGGGTAGGTGGGCAGGATGAAGTACCCGTAGGAGGCACCGATGAACCCGACGACGATGACGGGGCTCACCCCGAGTGACAGGGCCATCGGGGCGACGATAAGCAGTCCGGCCGCCTGGGAGTTCACCAGCTTGCCGATGATGAACAGGACGATGGCGTACATCCACACGTGGTGGGACAGGACGCCCGAGAGACTGTGCTCCAGGTTCTCCAGATGGGCGTGGACGACCGTCTCAGTCATCCAGGCGACCCCGAAGATGGAGAACATGGCAGTGGCCCCGGCCTTGAACACGGTGGTGGAGGCGATCTTGCCGGCCTGTACCTTGCAGGTCAGCAGAATGAGCGCTCCGGCGGCGAGCATGACCATCTGGATGACCAGGTTCATGCTCAGGCGCTCCAGCGCGCCGTCGTCGCCCGTGGGGAACTGGGGGCGCAGCACCTCGAAGGCGCCCAGGACGACGACGACGGCGATGGCGCCCAGGAAGATCCAGGTGGCGCGGTAGGCCTCGGGCGGGAACACCTTGCCGACGAGGGTCTCGGAGCTGGAGTGGACGGCAGCGCGGAACTCCGGGTTCTCCAGGCGCTTCTGGTACTCCTCGTCCTGATCCAGGTCCTTGCCGCGGCGCATCGACCACAGGGCGGCCAGGAGCACCCCGCACAACGACGCCGGGATGGAGACCGCCAGGATCTGCAGGACTGACCAGTGCCGGTCGGTGTTCTTGGCGATGATGGAGACGATGGAGACCGTGGCGACCGAGACCGGTGAGGCCGTGATGCCCATCTGGGCGGCGACCGAGGAGGCGGCCATGGGACGTTCGGGCCGGATGTCCTTCTTGATGGCGATGTCCGCGATGATCGGCAGCATCGTGTAGACGACGTGGCCGGTCCCGCACAGGACGGTGAGGAACCAGGTGACGCACGGCCCCAGGATGGTGATCTGTTCGGGATGTCGACGCAGCACGCGCTCGGCCATCTGCATCATGACGTCCAGTCCGCCTGACTGCTGGAGGGTGGCCGCACAGCCGATGACGGCCAGAATGGTGAGGATGACATCGACCGGGGCCTCGCCCGGCTCCAGGCGGAAGCCGAAGACGAGGATCAGCAGCCCGATCCCGGCGATGAGACCGAGGGCGATCCCGCCCTTCTTCGCCCCGATGATGAGGCAGGTGAGGATGATGACGACTTGAAGGATGATGCTGAGGGTCTGAAGGGCTGAGCTGGCGTCCATGGCGGATCTCCCCGGTTGGGCGGGACGGGCGAGGGTCGGCGCTGCCCTGGCGGGCGAGGAGCCGATGCGTGAAACTGACCATCTGTTTGGATTGTGTCCAGTGTCTCATCAGCCGTCGGGACTATTGTCCTGGTGGATATCGGCTGTTTTCGGAGTACGTCGTTGACGGCTGGGCGCGAACTCACATTCTGGCTCCGGTAGCGCCGTCACCGGCCCTCAAAGCGCATGAGTGCACTGTTCGGAGCGATTTAGGTGACAACCGGATAACGTGAGTCGGTGGCGTCATGGCTGGTTCCCAGGTCCACATCGCTACCATCACGACCCCGTGTTCCCTCATACTGGACGCATGTCGGCGCCCAATGCGGCTTGTCCGCAGCGATCACTCCCGATCGCCGTCGACGGTCCTGCTGGACGGTGACCGGTCGAGTCGGCGCCAGCAGCCAACATCGGTCATGATGAGGACCCCATGTCGCAACCGGAGCGTTATCCCCCGCACCGTCGCGGCACCCAGTCACCTCCATGACAGTCAACCGAAACGAGGAGCGCGTGGCAGAAGGCACGAGTGGGAGCGGACCCAGCCGCCCCGTCGGCAACAAGCTGAGCCAGGTGGCCAGCGCCGGTCGCCAGTCCCTGGGCAGGATCTCGGGGGCCGGTAAGAAGCCCGGAAAGGGGCGCAAGCGGTCGACGGCCGAGCGTTCCAAGGACGCCGCCTCGGGGCGCAAGCGCCGTTTCTTCAACTACCCCCGCGCCGGCAAGGGGAAGATCCACCGCTGGATCCCCAGCTGGCGGTTCGTCCTGGGCGTCTTCCTGCTGGGGGTGCTCAGCGCCGTCGGCGCCTTCATGTGGGCCTACAACACCATCAAGGTGCCCAAGCCCAGTGAGTTCGCGCTGGCTCAGAGCAGCACGGTCTACTACGCCGACGGAACCACGGAGATGGGGAAGTTCGCCGAGATCAACCGGCAGTCCGTGGACGCCTCCACCCTGCCGGACTATGTGGGCAACTCGGTGGTGGCCTCTGAGGACCGCTCCTTCTACTCCAACAAGGGCGTCGACCCCAAGGGCATCGCGCGCGCCCTGATCAACAACCTGCGCGGAGGCGATACCCAGGGCGCCTCGACCCTGACGCAGCAGTACGTGAAGAACTACTACGTCGACACCACGAGCTCCTACTCCGGCAAGTTCAAGCAGGCCATCATGGCCATCAAGATCGACCGGGAGAAGCCCAAGAAGGAGATCCTGGGCGACTACCTCAACACGGTCTACTACGGCCGAGGCGCCTACGGCATCGAGGCCGCCTCGCAGGCCTTCTTCGGCCATCCCGCCAAGGAGATGACCCCTTCGGAGGCCGCGCTCCTAGCGGGGATCCTGCCGTCCCCCAGCGCCTGGGATCCGGCCGAGAACTCGAAGAAGGCCGAGGAGCGGTGGGGACGAGTCCTGCAGTTCATGCTTGACGACGGCTACATCACTCAGGCTCAGTACAACGAGGCCAAGCAGAAGGGGATGCCGGACGTCAAGGAGTCCCAGACCAAGCAGGTCTACTCCGGCACCAACGGCTACCTGCTCCAGATGGTGCGCGCCGAGCTTGAGAACAAGGCCAAGATCTCTCCGGAGCAGATCGACACGGGCGGTTTCAAGATCGTCACCACGATCAACAAGAAGGACCAGGAGGCCGCCGTCAACGCGGTCAACTCCCTGCCTCCCGGCGCCTCGCCGAACCTGCGCAAGGCGCTGGTGTCCATCGACCCCAAGACGGGCGGTCTGCTGGCCCTCTACGGGGGTGATGACTACCTGACCAGTCAGGTCAACACCTCCACTGATGCCATCGCGCAGGCGGGCTCCACCTTCAAGCCCTTCGCGCTGGTGGCCGCCCTGGAGAACGGCTGGTCCTTGGACAGTGGTTATCCGGCCACCTCGCCGATGACCATTGAGGGCCATCAGTTCCAGAACTTCAGAAACGTCTCCCTGAAGTGGGCCAGCCTCACCCAGGCCACGGAGCAGTCGCTCAACACCCCCTACCTCCAGCTCAATCAGGAGCTCTTGAATGCCCCGGACCTGCAGAAAGAGAAAGGGGTCACGGCCAAGGTGGCGAACCGCGCCGGCTACCCGGAGAACACCGAAGGGTTGAAGACCACGGAGCAGCGGACCCTCGTCCAGAACGTGCTCGGGTCGGCCTCCCCGCACACGATTGACATCGCGACGGCCTACTCCACCTTCGCCTCGCAGGGCATCCGGCACGACACCCACATCGTGGCCTCCCTCAAGAACTCCGATGGAACGAACCGCTACACGGCGGACACCAAGGGGCATCGAGAGTTCGATGAGGACGTCATGGCGGACACGACCTACGCCCTCCAGCAGGTCGTCTCCGGCCCGAATGGCAGTGCGGACAAGGTGGCAACCCACATGGATCGCCCGGTCGCTGCGAAGACCGGATCGTCGTCGGACAACAAGTCCGCCCAGTTCGTGGGCTTCACTCCGCAGGTGGTCACCGCGGTGACCCTCTACCAGACCGGGACGGACGGCTCGGAGGAGTCGATCGAGCCTTGGGGCGAGTACGACGAGATCACCGGGTCGACCTACCCGGCGGACATCTTCATCGACTACATGACGGTCGCCCACGAGGGGCTTGCGGTCGAGGAGTTCCCGCCGCCGGCTGAGCTGCTGCCCACCCGTGGCGGGACGGTTCCGCAGACCGCCAAGCCCACCGGCCAGCCGGAGGAGGAGGCGACTGCGGCCCCCACCGGTCAACCGGAGGCGACTGCGGCCCCCACCCAGCAGCCCACCGCCGAGCCGACTCAGCAGGGCACCCCGCAGCCTGACGGGAAGCAGACCGAGCAATCGGACTCCCCGAAGAAGCCTGGAGAAGACCAGGGCGGTAGTGTTGGAGGCCAAGGCGGAGAGCAAGGCGGCGGCCAAGGTAACGGAGGTCAAGGTGGCGGCGGCCAAGGCGGAGAGCAAGGCGGCGGCCAAGGTAACGGAGGTCAAGGCGGCGGCGGCCAAGGCGGAGACCAAGGCGGCGGCAACAACCGCAACCAGGGTGGTGTTGGTTAGCGCCCCACCACTCCACGGCGGCTGACCCGCCCGGCCGCGGACGCCTGACGGTGGGCCGACGACGTGTTGCATGGCACGTCGTCGGCCCACCGTCTCGGCTTTCAGGGCCACCCGGTTGTCCGGTAGTGTGGCGAACTGGCTGCGCCGTCAGGCGGAAGGCGGAATGAAGCCTGTTTCCGCCGGATGGTGCGCCGCACGCATCACCCTCCTGTCACGGAAGGACCGTGACCGCCACAGACCAGAGGAGGTGGGTACCAAGCATGCGTCACTACGAGATCATGATCATCCTCGACCCCGAGACGGACGAGCGCACCGCCAACGCGACGCTCGAGAAGCTGCTGCAGGTCGTCCCCAGCAACGGGGGCACCGTGGACAAGGTCGACATCTGGGGCAAGCGCCGGCTGGCCTACGACATCAAGAAGAAGTCCGAGGGCTTCTACGCCGTCGTGGACATGACCACCACGCCCGAGATCGCCCAGGAGCTCGACCGCCAGCTCGGCCTCAACGAGACCGTCCTGCGCACCAAGCTGCTGCGTCCCGAGGCCTGAGCCTCTACCGGGAACGGAGACAACGCCATGGCCGGAGACACCATCATCACCATCGTCGGGAACCTCACCGCGGACCCCGAGATGCGCTTCACGCCCTCCGGGGCAGCGGTGGCCTCCTTCACGGTCGCCTCCACGCCGCGTACCTTCGACCGCGCCGCCGGCGAGTGGAAGGACGGGGAGACCCTGTTCATGCGCTGCTCGATCTGGCGCGACGCCGCGGAGAACGTGGCCGAGTCGCTGACCAAGGGCACGCGCGTCATCGTCCAGGGCCGTCTGGTCCAGCGCTCCTACACCACCCGTGAGGGCGAGAACCGCACGGTGGTGGAGATGCAGGTCGATGAGATCGGCCCTTCCCTGCGCTACGCCAAGGCCCAGGTCACCCGCCAGCCGCGCGGCGGCGGCCAGGGTGGCTTCGGCGGAGGTCAGGGCAGCCAGGGCGGTCAGGGCGGATACAACCAGAGTGGCCCCCAGCAGGGCGGCTACAACGGCGGTGGCGGCTTCGGCGGCCAGGGCCAGTCCGGGTACAACGCCCCCGCCGGCGGCGCCGCGGACGACCCGTGGGCCACGGGCGGCTCCACCTCCTTCGGTGACGAGCCCCCGTTCTGAGTCGCGACGTCGTCGATCCGTCCCCTCACACACAACACTTTTCATCTCGTAGAGCGCCCAGGCGCTCAGACCAAGGAGTACCACCATGGCGAAGCCCCAACTTCGCAAGCCGAAGAAGAAGGTCAGCCCCGTCAAGGCCATCAAGGTCGGCACCATCGACTACAAGGACACCGCCACGCTGCGGAAGTTCATCTCCGACCGCGGCAAGATCCGCGCCCGTCGCGTCACCGGCGTCTCCGTCCAGGAGCAGCGCAAGATCGCCAAGGCCGTGAAGAACGCCCGCGAGATGGCTCTGCTGCCCTACTCGAGCTCGGCTCGCTGATCGGAGGCACGCGCAATGACTACCAAGCTCATCCTCACGCACGACGTCTCCCACCTCGGCTCCGCCGGCGAGGTCGTGGAGGTCAAGGACGGCTACGCCCGTAACTACCTCCTGCCCCGCAAGCTGGCCACCCCGTGGACCAAGGGCGCCCAGCGTCAGATCGATCAGATGGCCGAGGCGCGCCGCAAGCGCTCCATCGAGTCCCTCGAGCACGCCCAGACTGCTCGCGCCTGGCTGCAGGAGAACGTCGTGACCGTCTCCGCCACCGCCGGTGACAACGGCCGCCTCTTCGGTGCCGTCACCACCGCGACCCTGGCCGACGCCGTCAAGGCCGCTGGCGGCCCCGCCGTCGACCGCCGCAAGATCCAGGTCGTGCCGCCGATCAAGTCGACCGGCCGCCACAGCGCCTCCGTGCGTCTGCACGCCGACGTCGTGGCCCCCCTCGAGGTCAACGTCGTCCCCGCGCGCTGAGCGTCGGGCATCCTTCCGCTGTCGGGCCGGGTCCTCCCCGTGGGGGCTCCGGCCCGACGGCGTCGTGCTGGGTCGTGCCGGCTGTCCGGTTCGTAGGGTAGGTCTCGCGTTCGTACCCTGAACCCCCGAACGCGAGGCATAAGGTACGAACGCGCGGTCGGCGTCGGCGATCATGTCCACAGGTCTGCCACAGGGCGCGCACTGCGGACGACGGTGGCGGGGAAGAGAGCCAGGATCCGGGCGCGCAGAACGTCGAGGTGCTTGAAATCCGCCCAGATGAAGCGCTCGATGCGCCAGCCCATGCGAGTGAGGGCGTCCTGACGCTGCTTCTCCTGCCACAGGCTCTCAGGGGCCTTGTACTTGATCCGCCCGTCGAACTCCGCCAGCACCCGGTACTCCGGCCAGGCCTCATCGGGGAAGTAGAGGCGGGAAGCATCCTTGATCGCCATCTGAATGCGCGGAGCCGGCAGGCCCAGTGCGCGCACGAACCAGTGCAGCAGCGACTCACCCGGCGATTCAGTGAAGGCCGAGGCCATGGCAACGACGGCACGTGCGCGCCGTGCCCCAGCACGTCGGCCCTGCGCCGTGACGGCGGCCTGGATCTGATGCCGCGCGGCCTCAACTCGACGGCTCGACTGCGCGTACTGGTATCGCGACGGACGAGCGATAGCGCGAAGCGCCGACTCGACCACGCACACTGAGTCATGGGCGGGAAGGTCGAAGGCGCAGTCGACCGCGGTCCGCCCCAAGGTGCTTACCGGCAGGCCCGAGACGGTGGTGATGTCCTTCTGCGGCATGCTCAGGCGTCGTCGGCGCAGGTACACAGGACGCTGCGCGCCTGGCGGGAGGGGAAGCTCCTGGTGGGGATGGCGTGGCCGAGAGGGGACGACGACGCTGACATCCGGCTCACGCTCCCGCAACCACAGACCGTGAACGAGGGCCGCGGACTCGTGGCTCAGGCAGCGTGCGGACTCGACCTGAAGGCAGGCGGCCGCGCAGCGAGCCAGACTGAGGCGCTCGCCGGCCTCCCAACGGGGTAGGTCCTGCGCGCCGACATCTCCATAGACACCACGAAGGAGCCTGACGGGGTTGCGCATGGCGGCCGGTGGGCCAGCGGACGCGACAACGGGTGGAAGCTGAGGCGGTTCGGGATAGGGCTCCATGCGGCAAGCGTGACGGGCGGGCGGATGAGGTGGCCACCGCAGCATCGGGGCCCTGTGGATGCAGCAGGGCGCAACGGCACTGTGGCCACTGGGTGACGGCGTCGTGCAGGCTGTCCGGTTCGTAGGGTAGGTCTCGCGTTCGTACCCTGAACCCCCGAACGCGAGGCATAAGGTACGAACGCGTGGGGAGGGACCGGGGCGGTGAGGGAGCCCGATCAGTGGCGCCAGGCGGTACCGCGCGAGCGCAGGTAGGTGGTGGCGCCGCGGGCGGCCATGAAGACCCAGGCGAAGGCGATCCACAGCAGCACCAGGCCCGACCTCGCCCCATCGGCCCCCGGCAGCACGCCGCCCCCGATGAGCAGCGCGAGCGGCACATAGGGCACCAGCGTCACCAGGCCCGCCCGGGCCAGGTAGCGGCCGTCGCCAGCGCCCATGAGCACGCCGTCGAGCAGGAAGACGACTCCGGCGAGTGGTTGCGCGCTCGCCGCGACCAGGAGCGTCGGGGTCGCGGCCGCGATGACGCCCGCGTCGGAGGTGAAGGCGCGGGGCAGCCAGGCCGCGCCCGCCGCCATGAGCGTCCCGATGAGGACCCCCGTCCCGGCGCCCCAGGCCAGCATCCGCTTGAGGAGCTCGTCAATGGACCAGCCGGCGGTCGCCGCAGCGGCCCCGGCCTCCTCCTCGGTGAGGGCCTTAGCCTCAGCCTCCGGTGCGTTGGAGTCCGCGTCCGCCCTCTGGGCCTGTCCCAGGGCGGTGCCGATGAGGGCCTGCGCCGCCACGGCCAGCGCATCCAGGGCGAAGGCCGCGAAGCTCCACAGGGCGTTGACCACCTGGTGGGCGGCCAGCGACACCTCCCCGATAGCGGTCGCCGCCCACACGGTCGCCAGGATCGCCACGCGCAGGCTCAGTGAACGGATGAGCAGGGGCACCCCACTGCCCAGGGACGCCCGCAGGCCCCGGCGGTGGGGGAGCAGACCCACGCCGGCTGCCCGGGCCGCCCGGGTGATCGGAGTGGCCAGCGCCAGCGCCATGGCCGTCTGCGCGATCGCGGTGCCGGCGCCCGAGCCCGCGATCCCCATCCCGACGCCGTAGAGCAGGATCGCGTTGACGACAACGTTGAAGACCGCCCCGCCGGTGGCCACGACGAAGGGCGTGCGCGTATCCAGCAGGCCGCGCAGCACGCCGGTGGCCGCCAGGACGACGAACATGCCGGGCAGCCCCGGGCAGGAGGCACGCAGGTAGGCCACGGCCGCCTGAGCCACCGCGCCGTCGGCGCCCATCGCTGCGGTCAGCCAGGGGGCCGTCAGTCCCAGGAAGGCGCCCGCCCCCAGCCCCAGCAGGAGCGCCAGCCACATGCCGTCAACGCCGGCCCGCAGGCCCTCGGTGCGTCGGCCGGCCCCGAACAGACGCGCCGTCGCCGCCGTGGTGGCGTAGGCCAGGAAGACGAACAGGCCCACCGTCGTCGTCAGGATCGTCGAGGCCAGGGACAGGCCCGCCAGGCTCACCGCGCCGAGGTGGCCGACCATGGCCGAGTCCGCCAGGACGAAGAGCGGCTCGGCAATCAGCGCCCCCAGGGCGGGCACGGCCAGGGACAGGACCTGGCGGTTGAGGCTGCTGGAGGCGGGGCGGCTGGTGTCGGGCACGGCCCCCATTGTGGACCAGGGGTCCGCGCCGAAGCATCAGCGCCTCGGCGGTCCCCGGGCGGTACCGCGCAGGGAGGAGCGCGTGGCCGCCACCGCGGAGCGCCCGAGGGTAGGGTCGGGTGCCGGCTCCGAGCACGGAGGGAGACTGTCAGGGGAGATCCTCACGACCAGGTTGAGGATGAGGTTGAGGATGAGGTTGCCGGGCTGGATCGTGGACGTGACTGAGGCTATGCATCGCCGGGATTGTTCTGGGGGATCACACAACTATTCGAACCCAGGGAAAGTACTAGAAGGCTGAATATTCGCTGGAGATAAGCCTGATGAAGCCGATGTTCGGCCGAGATGGCGGGGTCTGGGGATAACTGGAACGGACCACCCTGTAGAGGAACCACAAACGGCGTGGACCTCAAGTCGAAGATGATGTTTGTCCACAGGTTTACCCACTTGTCCACAGACCACATTGTGATGTCGTGGGAAGAACCTATAGGAAGCCTGAACCCTTCGATCGCCGTGATGACGCCGAAAAGTCGCCCACCTGTGAGTGAGTCGCGCCAGGTGCGCACATCTGTGTCCACAGAGCACCCACCTCTGTCCCCAGGCTCCGGGGGTCTTCCCACAGTGGCGGTGCGGATATCCCCAGGGTGGGTGAACTTGAGAGTTTGCGGGGCCTGCTCGATGGCGTTATGGTCACGCGCGCGCTCCACGCGGGCGAGCGTCTTCCTGACACGGCGGGCCGTCGTCGGGAGCAGTAGGACGAGCCGGGACCAACCGGCGTGACAGTGCGGGAGGTGGCCGGATGGATCACGGCATGGGCGCTCAGGCCGGCTCGGGCGGCGCCGACGGCGGAAGTGTCCGCACCGACAGCTCCGCCTTCGACCGACTCCCGCCCCAGGACCTCGAGGCCGAGATGGCCACGCTCGGCGGCATGCTCCTGAGCAAGGAGGCCATCACCGACGTCATCGACGTCCTGCGCGGCCCGGAGTTCTACCGCTCGGCCCACGAGTCGATCTTCGACGCGATCGTCGAGGTCTACAACCGCTCCGAGCCCGCCGACCCGCTCATCGTCGCCGACGAGCTCTCCAAGCGCGGCGAGCTCGAACGCATCGGTGGCGCCCCCTACCTGGCCACTCTCATGGCCACCGTCCCCACCGCCGCCAACGCCGGCTACTACGCCCGCATCGTCAAGGACAAGGCGCTCATGCGCGGCCTGGTCCAGGCCGGAACCCGCATCACCCAGCTGGGGTACTCCACCGACGCCGGCGACATCGCCGAGCTCGTCACCCTGGCCGAGGCCGAGGTCTACTCGGTTGCCCACCACGAGGGGGAGAAGGAGGACTACGTCGCCGTCTCCGAGCTCCTGGGGGAGGCCAACCTGGAGATCGAGGCCGCCCAGAACCGCGACAACGGGGCGCTGACCGGGGTGCCGACCGGCTTCATCGAGCTCGACGAGCTCACCGGCGGGCTCCACCCCGGCCAGATGATCATCGTGGCCGCGCGCCCCGCCATGGGCAAGTCCACGCTCGCCGTCGACTTCTGCCGCTCGGCGTCGATCCACCACGGGATCACGAGCTGTTACTTCTCCCTGGAGATGGGGCGCATGGAGCTCATGATGCGCATCCTGGCCGCCGAGTCCAGCGTGGACATGAACAAGCTGCGCGGCTCGCGCCAGATGGAGGACCGGGACTGGACCGACGTCGCCGTGGCCTACAACCCCGTCTCCAACGCGCCGCTGTTCATCGACGACTCCCCCAACCTCACCATGCCGGAGATCCGCTCCAAGGCGCTGCGCATGAAGCAGCAGCACAACCTGGGGCTCATGGTCATCGACTACCTCCAGCTCATGAGCTCGGGCAAGCGCGTCGAGTCGCGCCAGCAGGAGGTCTCCGAGTTCTCCCGCTCCCTCAAGCTGCTGGCCAAGGAGCTGGAGATCCCGGTGATCGCCGTCGCCCAGCTCAACCGCGGTCCCGAGCAGCGTACCGGCAACAAGCCCCAGATGAGCGACCTGCGCGAGTCCGGGTCGCTGGAGCAGGACGCAGACATCATCGTGCTGCTGCACCGCCCGGAGTACTACAACAACGAGGAGCGCCCCGGCGAGGCCGACATCATCGTGGCCAAGCACCGTAACGGCCAGACACGCACCATCCCGGTGGCCTTCCAGGGACACGTGTCGCGCTTCGCCAACATGGCGCGCGACGTCACCCCCGAGCCCGCCTACGAGTAGGCCGGCCCGGCAGGGGACGGGGCCGGGAGGCGGACCGTGCGCAAGCGTAGGAAGCCCACGGCCCAGCTCGCCGCGGTCAGCAGGACGGCCATGGCGGCGCCATGCGCCAGCCCCCGGCGTAAGTAGTCGGCCGTGTCGGGCCCCAGGTTCTCCACGACGACGCTGGCCAGCTCCCGGGTCGACCACAGCGGCAGGACGCGGGTCCAGCCCTCGGAAGGATCCACCAGCACCTGCACCGCCATGACTGACAGCAGCAGAAGAGCCCCCTCCAGGTCCCGTGGAACCAGGGCGGCGGCCAGGGAACCCAGGGGAGTGGCGACGGTGGCGGTCAGCAGCAGCATGACCGGCACCGCGCTCGGGTGGGTGAGCTCGTCGCCGATCGTGGCCAGGACGAGGCCGCTGTAGAGCAGGCCGAGAATCCACCCGAGCCCGAGCACCGCGAGGTAGCGGCCCAGCAGCAGGCTCGCGGGTCGAGCTCCGCTCACCACGAGGCGGCGGTCCACTGAGCGGGACGAGACCTGCGTGAACAGCGCCAGCGTCGCCGTCGCCCAGCCCAGGCCGATCGACAGGAGCCGGATCGCGGTCCAGTGCGTCTCCAGGCGCACCAGGTAGAAGGTCAGCGGCAGGAGAGTTGCCAGCGCGAGTGCGCCGCGCCGTCGGGCGAGCTCACGCAGGGTGACGAGCGCGACCAGGCCCGTGGTCGCCGCCATCGTCCGGAACCGGGCGCCCTCGGCGCGATCCCACTCGGTCTGCGGCGTGAACTGGTCAGGCGGCGTGCTCATGCGGACTCCTTTCGCAGCGTCCGTCGGGGCGTTCGGTGGATTGTCCGGCCAGCGTCCTCCTGTGGGGCCGGCAGCTCGACGACGCGGTCAACCAGGTCGACGTCGCGCAGCAGGTGGGTGACCAGCAGGACGCCCGCGCCCGAGGCGCGCCAGGCCGAGATGAGGGCCCACAGGTCCTCGTAGGCCAGAGCGTCAAGCCCCTGGTAGGGCTCATCCAGGAGAAGCAGATCGGGGGCGTTGAGCTGGGCGAGAGCGACGTTGAGCTTCTGCTGGGTCCCACCCGAGAGCGTCCCGGCGGTCTGGTCTCCGCGAGCGGTCCAGCCCAGGCGGGTCAGGAGACGGCGGCCGGTCGAGATGGAGCGGCCTTGCCGGATCCCGCGCGCCGCCCCGAAGAGCCGGAGGTGCTCGTCCACCGTCAGCAGCGGCGCCAAGGAGTCGAGCTGAGGCGCGTAGCCGAAGTTCGGCGTCCTCTCGATGCTCCCACCGCTTGCGCGCAGCAGGCCCGCGCAGAGCTGAAGCAGAGTCGACTTGCCGGCGCCGTTGGCTCCGACGACGGCGATGACCTCGCCCCGGTGGATGGTGAGGTTGATGCCGGACAGGATCGTGCGCCTGCCGCGGCGCGCGGAGACGTCCGTCAGGCGCAGGACCACGGGGGTTGCGGGCGGAGTCTTGGTAGATGCGGTGGTGAAGTCGGTGGTGCCGAGGTCAGCAGTGGCGTGGGGTGACGAGCTGTGTGGGGCTGGGGTGGGTGCTGTTGCCTGGTAGTCCCGCAGCGCAGAGGCGACCTCGCGGGCGTAGAGGACCGCCGGTCCGTACAGGTCGCCGGGCGGCACCCCGGCCGCCTCGGCCTCCGCCCGGGTCGAGGCAGCCGTGCGCTCGACCTCGGAGGACGGCAGACCGTGGGAGGTGAGCTCCACCGTGAAGCTTCGGTACCACTCGGCCGTCGTGTTCTGTGCTGGGTCCCTGGCTTCCTCGGGCCGGCTCATGAGGAGGCCTCCGTGCGTACCCTGCGGCCCTCGATGAGAGCGCCGACCGCCGTGGAGAAGGTGCGCCATTCGGCCCGTCGTGCGGCGAGCTCGGTGTGTCCGGCGTCCGTCAGCTCGTAGTACTTGCGGGCGGGCCCGGAGGTGGAGGGGCGCCAGGAGACCGCGACGAGGCCGCGCTTCTCCAGGCGCATGAGAGCCGGGTAGAGCGTGCCGCCGGGTACCTCGTCCAATCCGGCGGCGGCGAGGCGCTGTGCCAGGGACAGCCCGTAGTCGGCGTGCTCGGCCAGCAGTGAGAGCAGACAGGGTTCCAGGAATCCGCGCAGGAGGCGCGATGCTGATGAGTCCATGGTTGATAGACTACCTAGTTACTAGGTTGTCTATCTACTGGACCGGCGTGCTGGTTCCCAGGGGCCGATCTGTCACGGATGGCGACTTTTAGGTGCGTCGGTGCTGCGTAGCGTCGGTGGGCCTGGGGCGTCTGTGCAGGTCAGGCCGGTGCGGATGGGTCGGCGGCCGCAGCCGTCCGCCTGAAAAGTCGCCCAGAGTGACAAAAACGGGTGTGGATGACGCACATCCGCCGCCGACGGGCTGACAACCGTCGGCGGCGGTGAAACGGGAGGATCGATGAGGACCCGAGGGGCGCCTCAGCCCTGCCGGTACTCGCCCTGGTAGACGTAGAGGAAGGGCATATTGCCGCGCAGGCCGTGCTGGATGGAGGAGGAGACGACCTCCTTGGCGGTGACAGCGGCCTCAAGCGGGGAGGCGCCCTTGGCGAGCTCGGCGGTCACCGCGGCGGCCAGGGTGCAGCCGGCGCCGTGGACGCGCTCGGTGCCCACGGCCTCAACCTCGAGGACCTCCAGGGTGGTGCCGTCGTAGAAGACGTCCAGGGCGGTGCCGGTGCCCAGCGACGGGCCGGCCTTGGCCAGGACATTGGGGACACCCTGGTCGTGGATGCGCTTGGCGGCGTCCTTGAGCTGCTCGACCGTGGTGATCTCCTCCATGCCCGCCAGTGTGGCGGCCTCGAAGAGGTTGGGGGTGGTCATGGAGGCGTGCGGCAGGATCTTGGTGCGCAGGGCGTTGTCCACCTCGAGCGCGCCCCCGAACTCCTGACCCTTGCAGATGAGGACCGGGTCGAGCACCACGGCGGGGAAGTCGTAGGTCTCCAGGGCCTGCTCGACGACATCGATGGTGGGCGCCGTCCCCAGCATGCCGATCTTGACGGCGTCAACGCGGGAGTGGACGGCGGCGCAGGTCTCGATCTGGTCGGCGATGACGCCGGGGTCCACCGGGACGAAGCGGTGGTTCCACCCGTCCTTGGGGTCCATGGACACGATGCAGGTCAGGGCCGTGCAACCGTAGACGCCGAGGGTGTGGAAGGTCTTGAGGTCGGTCTGGGCGCCGGCGCCGCCGGAGGCCTCGGAGCCGGCGATGGTCAGGGCAATGGCAGTCATGGGTCAAGCCTGCACCGGCCGAGGCGCACGAGCCAAGCCGAGCCGGTCGCATGGAACCGGCCCGCAGTCGGCTCGAAGCCCCGGTTCGTGTCGGAGGTGGCCGGTAGCCTGGAAGTGCGTCCAACGTCGAGGGCTGAGTGGCGTGCCCTGAACGGAGTTGACTATACCGGCGCGGGACGCCGAGAACGGCTGTGGATACGTCAGAGGAATCGGGAGGTGCGTAATGGCAGGGACCAGCGGAGTGGTTGCCAGCGCGCTGGAACTTTCCCGTCTCGTATCCGGTGAGCGGGCCGATGCCGGGCTGCATCTTCTGCGCCTGGACCTTGCACCAGTTGCCGCAGCGGTTCTGGCGGCGCACCTGGGCGGGCAGGTGCGGCGTCGACCTGTGGCCGAGCTCCATGAGCTGATCGATGAGGACCTGGCTGCTCTGCGGGAGGCGGGTCTGAATCTGCCGCAACGGGCCCAGGCCTATTGTGATCAGTGGCGCCGGGCCGGGATCCTCCTGCGCGCCTCCGTTTCCGGCAGCCGGGAGGAGACCTACGAGCTCTCCGCCCCGGCGGAGGCGGCCCTGCGCTTCCTCGCTCAGGTGGAACGTCCTCGTGCGGCCGTCACCCAGTCGCGTCTGGCTACTATCTCCAACCAGTTGCGGCGCCTGGTGCGTGACTCCGATCCTTCGCCGGCGGGGCGGCTGGCAGCGTTGCGTGCCGAACGAGACGCCCTGGATGAGGAGATCGCTCGTGTCGATTCCGGCGACTACACCCCGCTTGAGGACGATCAGGGAGCCGAGCGGCTTGAGGAGATCATCGCCCTGGCCGAGCAGGTTCCCGGAGACTTCGCCCGAGTCCGCGCCGAAATGACCGATCTCAACCGTTTGCTGCGGGAGCACATCGTGGCCATGAGTGGCTCGCGCGGCGAGGTGCTCGACGACGTCTTCCGCGGCGTGGACCGGATCGAGTCCTCCGAGGCGGGGCGTTCCTTCCTGGGGTTCTACGAGCTCCTGTCCGATGTGGAGTCCTCGGCGCGACTCGATGACGAGATCGACACGGTCCTGGATCGGGACTTCTCCTCGCGTCTGTCGCCTGAGGACAGGAGGTTCCTGCGTCACTGGCGCTCCACCCTCATGGAGGAGTCCAGCTCCGTGCGTCTGACCATGACCGGCTTCTCCCGGTCCTTGAGACGGTTCGTGCAGAGCCGGGCCTTCGAGGAGCACCGCCGTCTGTCCGTTGAGCTTGCCCAGGCTCAGCGCCTGGCCGCCCGGGTGGCGGCCGGCACCCAGCCGCAGTACCGGATGACGAAGCATCTGGATCTGACCGGTGTCTCCTTGGCCAGCGTCGGGTCCTGGCGGCTGCACAACCCGGCGGAGGGCACAGTCGATGAGGAGATCGTCCTCCATGACGTCTCGGGTCTGGACCTGGAGGCTGTGCGTGCGATCGTGCGTGCCAGCGAGATCGACATGGTTGAGCTCGAGGACGCCGTTGCCGCCTCGGTGGCGCGGCGCGGTGCGGCCACGGTGGCCCAGGTTCTTGAGGACTCGCCCGCAACCCAGGGTCTTGCCAGTGTTATCGGCCTCCTGTTGCTGGCGCGGCGTCGTGGGCAGGTGGTCGACGGCGTCGAGCGCGTGACCTGGATCTCTAAGGCTGGTCGGGAGCGTGCTGCCAGCGTTCCCCGGCTCCTGTTCACCTCCGAGGCCGGGGAACATTGTCAAGCAGAGGGAGCAGTGCATGCAGGCCAACCGACCTGAGAAGCAGGTGGCAGAGCAATCCGTGAACCAGGTCCTCGCCCAATCGGAGGGTCAGATCCAGTGCTCGGAACAGGGACCGGACGGACTCGCCCAGGGCTCCACCGGCCACGCCGCCCTGTGGGAGGGGGATGCCGGAGGGCTGGCCCGGGATACGCGCCGAGCCCTTGTCCGTCTCCTTCAGGGGCCCTACGTCAGCTCGGAGCTCCACCCGGACCTGTGGAACGCCGTTGTCTCCGATGAGCCCAGTGTGCGCCGCTACCTGGCGGACCTCTTCCTCACTTTGGTGATGGACCGTGACGTGGGCGTCGCCTTTGTGCGTAACGTTGAGGATCCCAGCGGGCAGGCGCCCTCCGTCGTGAGATCGCTACCCCTAACACTTGTGGACACGGTGCTCCTGCTGCATCTGCGCACCCTCGTGCTGCGGGGCGAGACCAGCGGGCAGCGCGCCTTCGTTGACCGCTCCGAGCTGCAGGACCACCTCGCGGTCTACCGTCCGCACGCCTCCACTGATCACGCCGGCTTCGCCAAGCGGGTCAATGCCTCGATCAATAAGATGAAGGACGCTTCGATACTGCGTACCACTCAGGTGCCTGACCGTTTCCAGATCTCCCCGGTGCTCAACCTGATCTTCGGCCCTGACGAGGTCGCGGCGATCGCCGCCGAGTACCGTCGGATGCTGGGGGAGGATGCCGGCGAGGCCGACGCCGCCGCCAGCACCGATAGCGCTGATCGTCATGGGCGCCGTAATGACAGTAATGGTGATGATGGCAGTGATGACGCTGCCGCATCGGCTGAGAACAAGGTGAAGTGATGAGCGCGGTGAGCTTTGCGAAGGGCGTGGGCGCAGGCGCTGTCCAGAGCGCCACAGCGGGGCAGCACAGACTCGCCCGGATCCAGGTCTATAACTGGGGCACCTTCGGTGGCTATCACGACCTGCCCGTCCCCCGCTCGGGCCTGCTGCTGACCGGTCCCTCGGGCTCCGGCAAGTCCTCCCTCCTGGACGCCCTGTCCGCCGTCCTGGTGCCCGCCAAGCACCTGCGCTTCAACGCCGCCGCCCAGGACGCCGGCACCAATGACCGTTCCCGCACCGTCCTGTCCTATGTGCGTGGCGCCTACAGGCGGGTCACGCAGGAGACCACCGGCGAGGTTGTCACCGACTACTTGCGGCCCGGTGCCACTCGCAGCGGCATCGCCTTGACCTTCACCCGCCTGCACCCCGCAGATACTTTGACACTGCTCAAGCTCTACCACGTGCGCAGCGGAGCGGACTCGGCCAGCCAGGTCGAGATCCTCGTCGAGGGCCAGCAGGACCTCGTCGAGCTCATAGGCATGATCCGAGAAGGGGTAGACAAACGGAGGCTGCGTCAACATCTGGGAGATAGGGCTCGCTTCTTCCAAGGCTACAGTTCCTTCGCGGCAGCCTTCCGACGACGTCTGGGACTGTCCGGTGAGGTGGCCCAGCGCCTCCTCCACCGCACTCAAGCCGCCAAGAGCCTGACCAGCCTGGACACGCTCCTGCGTGACTTCATGCTCGATACCCCCGGCACCTTCTCCTTGGCTGATGATGCGGTGGAGCAGTTCGCCGAGTTGCGTGACGCGCATGCGGCCGTCGTTGATGCCCGCAGGCAGGAGGAGATCTTGGCTCCTCTGCTGCCTTTGAGCCATACCATCAGCCGGGCGCAACAGGATCAGGAACTTAGCGAGAAACTCTCCCAGAGTGTCGATGCCTACGTCCGCCGGCTGCGCCGGGACCGGCTTGAACAGACTCGGGACCGGGCCCGTGCCGCCGTCACCGCCCTGGACGGGGAGGTTCAGAGCGCTAAGCGTGCCGAGGACAGAGCCCGGGCCGAGGTCCAGGACCTCACCACCGCCAGGGCCGGGGTG
Organism: Actinomyces acetigenes; assembly: GCF_031296635.1. Lineage (NCBI taxonomy): Bacteria > Bacillati > Actinomycetota > Actinomycetes > Actinomycetales > Actinomycetaceae > Actinomyces > Actinomyces acetigenes. Next base: position 45,191 of record NZ_JASPFC010000016.1, on the reverse strand, counting down.
GCAGGCAGTGAACTCCCGGTGGTACAGGCTCGCCTCGAGTCCGCCCGCAAGGACCTGGCGCGAGTGGAGGACCAGCTGCGCAACCTGGCCGGGCACCTTGGCGTCCTGGGAACCGAGCCTCCGCAGACGGCCGCCGCCTTTGCCGAGCTTGCCGATCAGCTGGATCGGGAGGCTCATGAGCTTCGGGTCCAGCTGGAGTCTTTCGAGGTGGAGGCGCACGCTGTGATGCGGGACAAGCTCGAGCTCGCCGACCAGCTGAAGGCGCTGCGCGCCGAGGCTGAGCGCATCACCAGCACCCGCTCGGCCATGGCCCCGGACCTGCTCGACGCCCGCGAGCGCATCTCGCGCGCCACCGGTCAGCCGGCTTCGGTCCTTCCTTTCGTCGGCGAGATCCTCACCATCGTGGAGGGGCAGGAGACCTGGCGTGTCGCGGTCGAGGCGGTGGCCTCCGGGTTCGCCCGCACCATGCTTGTTCCCGAGCGCCTCTATCGGCAGGTCGCCGACGCCGTCGACGTCCAACGGCTCGGCACCCGCTTGTCCTACCTTCGGGTCCTGCCCGGTGGTGAGGCTCGCAGTGTCAGTCCCGACGCCTTGGCCCGCAAGCTGCGGCCAGTGGAGGGCACCGACTACGCGCAGTGGCTCGACACCGAGATCCTGCGACGCTTCGACCACCGCTGTGTCGAGGACGCCGCCGCGCTCGCGGGCGTGGAACGGGGGGTCACCCGCGCCGGTCAGGTCAAGTCCTCGCGCACTGCCCACCTCAAGGACGACCGGCGGGACCTGACCAATCCCAGGTTCTGGACGATCGGCGTCGACGCCGCCCAGCGCCTCGACCAGGTCAGTCAGGAGGTGGACCGGCTCCGGCGGCGCGAGCGCGAGGTGAATGCTCAGCTGGAGGACCTGACTCGGCGGACCCGCCAGATGCAGGAGAGACGTGACGCCTGTCTGCGGGCCGCGGAGTCGACCTGGGAGGAGGTCGATGTGACCACGGCCAGTGGCATCGTCGCTGACCTGGAGGCCCAGTGCGGCCGTCTGACCCAGGACCTGCCGGGACTGGTTGAGCTCGACACCCGTCTGGAGGCCGCCCGCGTGGCGGAGGAGCAGGCCCGCGAACGGCACATCAGCCTGCGGGCGAACCTGAAGCAGCAGCGTTCCCGCCTGGAGGAGACCACCAAGGAGCTCGAGCGCCTGGCGGTGGAGGACGAGCCCGACCTGGATGAGTCCCTGAGCGAGGAGCTCGACAAGCGCTTCAGGTCCCGCAAGCGACATCCCACCCTTGATGAGATCGGGCAGGTCGCCACAAGCGTTACCCGCGAGCTGAGCCAGGAACGTCAGCGGGCCCTGCGCCAAGAGAATGAGGCTCTGCGCGACGCCGTCAGCATTATGGTCAGATTCGGGGAGCAGTGGCCGGCGGCGGGAGCGGATGTGCGCCCCGAGCCCGCTTATCTGGATGACCACCTCAAGGTCCTCAAGGATCTACGCGCTGACGACCTGCCGCGTCATGAGCGGCGGTTCTCCGAGCTCCTCCAATCGCAGTCGAGCCAGAATATCGGCCAGCTCGCCAGCGAGATCCGTCGCGCCGTCAGCCAGGTCCGCACCAGGATCGGCCCGGTCAACGATGCGCTCCAGGACACCGAGTACTCACCCGGCCACCACCTGCGCATCGAGGTCTCCGAACGCAGGCTGCCCGTCGTCGCAGACTTCCTGGCAGATCTCGCCACGATCTCGACAGGCTCCCTGGACCTGGCCGATGAGACGCAGCAGGAGGCCGAGGCGCGCTTCGAGCTGCTCAACGCGGTGATGACACGGCTGGCCTCCTCCGAGCAGCGAGACCTGACCTGGCGCAACCAGTGCTTGGATACGCGGCTGCACGTGTCCTTCACCGCCGTCGAGCGCGATGAGCACGGTACCGCAGTGGACTACTACGAAGGGGCGGGCGGGCTCTCAGGAGGCCAGCGTCAGAAGCTGGTTGTCTTCTGCTTGGCCGCGGCTCTGCGCTACCAGCTCACCGAGGCCGGTGACCCCGTCCCCGGTTATGCGCTCGTCGTCCTGGATGAGGCCTTCGACAAGACCGACACCGAGTTCACCCGCGCCGGCCTCGACGTCTTCAGCGAATTCGGTTTCCAGCTCCTGCTGGCCACCCCTATGAAGATGCTCCAGACCCTGGAGGAGCACGTCGGCGGGGCCGCCATGGTCACCAATGACGCCGAGGGACGCTGCTCCCAGCTTTCCCTGGTCCTGTTCGAGAACACCGAGGATACCGAGAGCGTCGGGGACGCTGAGCACGTTGACGACGCCGAGAAGGAGGGGGTTGTGGCGGGGGCCGACGTCGTCGGGGTCACCGACCCGCGGGGGGCGGATACGACGGCGGCCTCGGCATCCGGCACCCACGAGGACAACGAGGAGAACCTCTTCTCAGTCTTCACTGATGAGGAGGGTTCGTTGTGAGGGACCCTGACGACCTGAGCTCGCGAGCAGCTAAGCGCTACAGGCAGGCTCTACCAACCTGGGCCGCCGATCCCAGTAACGCCCGCAATGAGCGGCTTGTTCTTCCGCTCGATGCGCCTACGGAGAAGCAGGCGTTGAACCATTCCGAGGAGGTCACGCGATGGATCGCCTCATGGCGCCAGTGGGAGAGGATGTGGGGTGATCACGGTGGTCGTCTTGAACGCGCCTCGCGGCGCTGGACCTCCATGGGTGTTCAGCAGGTTCCCGTCCGAGCCGTCCTTGACGGAGCGGCCGCCGTGGCCCGTGCCTGCGGCCGGTTGCAGCACTGGCAGCGGGCCGAACGGCGGGCATCTCGAATGCGAGATGTTCTTACTGGGTTGCGTCAATCGCTCCGTGATCAGGATGAGGATCTCGGGGCAACAGGAGAGGGCGGGGCCAAGGCGGTGCCGGGGGATGAACAGGCCGATGCTGCTGCGATCTCAGCGGCCATCGCCTCCGTCATCACCACCGTGGCGGACTACTCGGACGATGACGTCGAGCGACTCCTCGGCGCCGTCACGTGGCTTACCACTCACCCGGTCTCCGGCCTCTATCTGCGTCAGCTTCCGCTGGCCGGCATGGACACCAAGTGGCTGGAAGCCCACCGGCGTGTAGTTCTGCGCCTGCTCGGGGCGCTCCGGGGGGAGGATGCCCGCGATGTGGATCTGGGACTACTCACCCCGCCTCGGCACACGGTGCGGTTGAGGGTCCTCGATGCCGGCCTCGCGCCGTCGGGGTTGCGCGATCTGGCGGCGCCTGTTGCGGAGCTCAACCGGCTCTGGCCCACCCCACGGAACGGTAACCTGCCCCAGCGGTCGGAGTCGGTGCCCGCGACTGTCGTCATTGTGGAGAACCTGACGACCTTTCTCGCTCTGGAGGACTGTCCAGGAACTGTGGCCCTGTGGGGAGCCGGATACGCCGTCGACGCCGTTAGCGACCTGAGCTGGGTACTTCGAGCGCAGCGGGTCCTCTACTGGGGAGACGTCGATGTTGATGGGCTCGCCATCCTGGCCCGTCTGCGATCCCGTCTCCCGCAGGTTCGATCGATCCTCATGGGCCCCGAGGTCCTGGAACGCTACGCCACGCTGGTGGTCCCAGACCCGGCGGCTGACAAGCATGAGGGACGGTCGATCCCCGACGGGCTTACCGCCTCTGAACGGTGGGCGTGGGAGGTTGTGAGTACCCGAGGTATCCGGCTGGAGCAGGAACGCGTCGCCTGGCCGCACGCGAGCAAGGAGGTATGGGAGGCCCTCCAGGACCGTCCCGGCCCGCCAGTGATTGAGTGAGTCGAGGTGGGCGGGACCTCGACGATTCCGCCCACCCCGACAACACGGATGGTTCCACGGGCTCAGGCGTTGGCAATGGTCCAGCGGCGGCCGCGGTGCGCGTCCTTCTCGGCCTCGTCCACCAGGGCGACGGCGAAGTCGGCCACGGAGATCTCGCTGCCCGCGGGCTGGTCGGCGCCCTCGGTGTAGGTGCCGGTGCGCGGCTTGTCGGTGAACTCCGGGGCGGGGGAGAGCAGGGTCCAGCTCAGGGCGCTGCCGGCCTCGCGGTAGAGGTCGAGGACCTCGGCGAAGGCCAGAGCCTCGGGCTTGTACTCCTCGGGGAATCCGGGGGTGTCCACCAGGCGGGTGCCGTCGGGCGTGAGCAGGGAGCCGGCGCCGCCGACGACGATGAGCCGGCCGGTGGGGGCGGCCGCGATGAGGGCCCGGTGGGCGTCAATGACGGGCTGGGCGGACTCCCCGCGGCCGGCGGAGACCGCGATGACGGTGGCGTCGGAGCCGTTGACGAGGTCGACGACGGCCTGCGTGTCTGCCAGGGTGAGGGTGACGTCCTGCGCGGCTCCCTCGGCGTGACGGCCCGAGCGCGAGGCGGAGACGACCTCGTGGCCGCGGCCGGCGGCCTCGGTGACGGTGGCCGAGCCGACCATGCCGGTTCCTCCGATGACGGCGATCTTCATGACTTCCTCCCGGTAGGTGGGGTGCTGGTTTGAGGCGAGTGCGTCGGGTGTCGGCGACCTCGCGATGACTCGATGGTATGATTTGGATACTGAGTACCTCAAAGTAACTAAGGGAGTGTGTTGTGTCACGGACCGAGGGGCTGATGGCTGAACGGCGGGAGGCGGCACGAGGCGGCGTCAGCAGTGCGAGGAGCGCCGGCACCGGCTCTGCTCGCGGCACCGACACCGCGGGTGCGGAGAGCGCGATGGAGCTGTCCTCAGGCGAATCGGGAGAGGTAGCTCCTCGGGGGAGCGCCCCATGCTGTGCGGCTCCCGCCGGAGAGGGAGCTCAGGCGCCGGTCTTCGACTTCGACATCCTCTCGCCCGCCTGCCCGTCGCGCACGGTGCTGCGTCACGTCGTCGACCGCTGGACCCCGCTGGTGGTCATGGTCCTGGCCGATGGGCCGAGCCGCTTCGGCGAGCTGCGCGCGAGGGTCGGCGGGGTGACGCCCAAAGTCCTCACCCAGACGCTGCGATCCATGGAGCGCGACGGCCTGGTGACGCGCACCCAGCTGCCGGGCGTGCCGCCACGGGTCGACTACGAGCTGACTGACCTGGGCCACAGCCTGCAGGCACCCATCGACGCGCTGCGCACCTGGATCCATACCCACTCCGCCCAGATCCTGGCCCACCGCGAGTCCTACGACGCCGTCGGGTCCTGAGGCCCCAGGGCGCTCGGGACGTGAGTGCGCCTGTCTCTGCGGCCGGGGACATTCTGCGCGGTCGGGGGCCTTCCCGGTCAGCCGGGGACGTGTCGCGCGTCCGGGGACAGGATGCCCGTCCCCGACGGCGTCGAATGCCCCCGCCCGGAATGACACGCTCCCGGCCGCGCGCAATGTCCCCGTCGGTGGTGGGCCGGCGGGAGCGGGCGCAAGCGCTGGGCGCCGCTGGCTCAGGAGGTGGGGCCGCGCCCGTTGGTGCCCGTCGGGGGCCGACTGTGCGACCGACTGCGCTACCGCCCCGCCGATGGCCGCCCTGACCGACGGGACGATGAGGAAATCAGTACCGCGACGGCGCCGAATCGGGGACCATGGATTCATGAGCGCCGCCACTTCCCTCCCGCCCTCCCTCAACGACATCGTCTTCCACGTCCTGGACCCGCTTGAGGCGGTCGAGCGGGACATCTTCCTCACGCGCGCTGAGGCCTGGTACCCCGACCTCCTCGACGGGCTCACCACCCTCTACGGCGACGCCGCCGAGGAGGAGGCCCTCAACCTGCTGGCCCTGGCCGCCCGGGCCTACGCGAAGCGCGACTACGAGCTGCGCCGCCTGGACCTGGCCCGCACCCTCGACCCCGCCTGGGCCCAGCACCCCGGCCGCGTCGGCTACGCCGCCTACACCGAGCGCTTCGCCGGCACCCTGCGCGGCGTGGAGGACCGCATCGACTACCTGCGCGAGCTGGGCGTCACCTACCTCCACCTCATGCCCCTGCTCACCCCGCGCCCCGGCGACTCCGACGGCGGCTACGCGGTGGCCGACTACCGCACCGTGCGCCCGGACCTGGGCACCATGGAGGACCTCGAGCACCTGGCCGGCGAGCTGCGCGCCGAGGGCATCTCCCTGGTGGTGGACCTCGTCCTCAACCACGTGGCCGCCGAGCACGAGTGGGCGGTGCGGGCCCGCGCCGGCGAGCAGCGCTACCGCGACTACTTCCTCATCTTCCCCGACCGCACCGAGCCCGACGCCTACGAGCGCACCCTGCCGGAGGTCTTCCCCGACTTCGCCCCCGGCAACTTCACCTGGGACGACGGCGTGGGCGGCTGGGTGTGGACCACCTTCAACTCCTTCCAGTGGGACCTCAACTGGCGCAACCCCCGCGTCATGGCCGAGTTCGCCGGCATCGTCCTGGACCTGGCCAACCGCGGCGTCGAGGTGCTGCGCCTGGACGCCATCGCCTTCACCATCAAGCGCAAGGGCACCGACTGCCAGGGCCAGCCCGAGGTCCACGCCATCACCGAGGTCCTGCGCGCCCTGACCCGCATCGCCTGCCCCGCCGTCGACCTCAAGGCCGAGGCGATCGTAGCCCCCACCGAGCTCCTCCAGTACCTCGGCCAGGGCAAGTACACCGGCAAGGTTTCCGACCTGGCCTACCACAACTCCCTCATGGTCCAGATCTGGTCCATGCTCGCCGCACGCGACACGACGCTGGCTGTCGAGGCCCTCCAGAACCTGCCAGTCGAGCCCTCCTCCGCCACCTGGATCACCTACCTGCGCTGCCATGACGACATCGGCTGGGCCATCGACGACGACGACGCGGCCGCCGTGGGCCTGTCCGGCTACGACCACCGGTCCTTCCTGGCCGACTGGTACAGCGGCGAGTACCCCACCTCCGACGCCGCGGGCCTCGTCTTCCAGCACAACCCGGCCACCGGGGACCGGCGCATTGCCGGGACGGCCGCCTCACTCATCGGGATCGAGGCCGCCGCCCAGGCCTGGGAGGGCGTCACCGACGAGACCCCCGAGCACGAGGCCGAAGCGCTGTGGACCTGGCGCGAGGAGCGGATCCACGCCCTGCGCATGGCCCACGCCATCGTCTACGGCTGGGGCGGCATCCCCGTCCTGTGGAGCGGGGACGAGCTCGCCCAGCCCAACGACCCCAACTGGGACACCGAGCCCGGCCACGAGGCCGACTCGCGCTGGGCCGGTCGCCCCCGCCTCGATAAGGCCCGGCTGGCCAACCGCCACGACCGCTCCACCGTCGAGGGGCGCGTCTTCACCGACCTGGCGCGGATGGCGCAGGTGCGTGCCGGCCTGCCCCAGCTCGACGCCGCCGTGCGCACCCAGGTCCAGGACGTCGACGACCCCGGGGTGCTGGTGACCTACCGCGACCACCCGCGCGGCAGCTTCGTGGGCGTGTACAACGTGACGCCGCAGTGGCGCTCGGTGGCCGCCGACCAGCTCGCCCGGCTCGGCGTCATGGGGGCCACCGACGTCCTGACCGACACGGTCCCCTTCGGCTCCACCACGCTGGACGGGGCGGGGGACGGCCGTGTGCCCGTGCCGCCCTACGCCGCCTGGTGGCTGGTACGCCCCACGGACTGACGGTCTGGGCTTTCATTAACCACGCCCGGAGCGACGAGCGGGCTGTTGTGTCACAAATGGCGACTTTTCGGTCGGCAGCTGTGCTCACAGGGTCGATGCTGAACGCATATGCGCAGGTGAGAAGCCTGCCGGTAGAGACCAGACGAACGACTTGTGTATGAAAAGTCGCCAATCGTGACACCGAAGGCCTATTCGGGGCTGAGATCGCAAAGCTTGGGGGCCGAGGTGGGCTGCCAGGGGGAGGTTGGGTCGGCCTCCTCGATGGCGGCCGCCGGCTTGGCCGAGGCCCTGGGCGGGACGCCCGCCCAGGTGGAGAACGCCGCCGAGATCGCCATGGAGCATAACTTGGGGCTCACCTGCGATCCGGTGGGCGGGCTGGTCCCGATCCCCTGCATCGAGCGCAACGCGGTGGCCGCGGTCAAGGCCATCAACGCCGCCCGCATGGCCCTGTGGGGTGAGGGTCGGCACGCCGTCAGCCTCGATACCGTCATTGAGACGATGCGCCAGACCGGCGAGGACATGCTCGCCAAGTACAAGGAGACCTCCCGCGGCGGCCTGGCCGTCACGTCGTGGAGTGCTGAATAAGTCGCTCTGCAGGAGATAGAGGCGACCATAGGGGCAGTGGTGAGCGCCGAGTCGTCGAGGTCGTACCTTATGCCTCGCGTTCGTACCCTTAACCCCCGAACGCAAGGCCTACCCTACGAACGCGACGGCGGCCTACGCTGTGTTGTCTCATGACATCTGAGACACTGAGGCTTATTCACAGCGTCCGCCGAAGGTGCTGTGACCTGCGCAGATGTCGGCGCCGGCTAGTCCTGTGAATAAGCCTCCTCGACCTATCGTGAACCGACGCGCTTCGGGGGCCGCAGCGTTGCGCTGCGGCCCCCCACCTTCAGTGTCCAGCCCAGGTCAGCTGCTCTGGGCGGTGCTGGACTGACTGCTGGACTGGCTGTTCTGGTTGCTCTGGCTGCCGGACTGCTGGCCGTTGGACTGCTGCCCGCTACCGGACTGCTGGCCCTGCCCGCCACCGGGCTGACCGCCCTGACCGCCCTGGCCTCCCTGACCACCACCCATGGGACCGCCCGTCCCGGCCGACAGCGCCGAGGCCGTCCCCGTCGCCGAGCCGCCCGACGACGTCGCCACCGTGTACTGCTGGCCCTCGGTGAGCCCCAGCACCGTGATCGCCTCGGCCGTGAAGTCCACCTTGAGCGAGGCCACCTGCGAGCCGGAAGCATCCGTGACGGTGAGCGTGTCCCCCGCGCTCACCGACGGCGAGCCCGTCAGCCCCACGAGCTGGCTCTCGCCGTTGGCGTCCACCGAGCCGTCCATCGCGCCGGCCTGACCCGAAATCACCACGATCCCGCCCTTGACGTAGGCCGAGCCGTTGGAGTCGATACCGTCGGAGGAGGCGTAGGAGACCTCCACCTCGCCGCCGCTGATCGTCAGCACCGAGCCGTCGTCGGACTCGGAGTCGGCGTTCTCATGCCCCTCAATGACGTGGTCGCCGTTGGAGGCGTTGATGCCGTCGTCGCCGGCCGCGATGGACAGCTCCCCTCCAGACACGTTGATGAACGCCGCCTGCAGCCCCTCATCGGCCGCGTTGACGGTGACCTTCCCGGAGTCCTGCGTGTAGCTCACCCCGGCGTTGATGCCCTTGGGTGAGGGCGTCGAGGATTCCGTCGTCGACTCCTGCCCGGGCGGGGCCTGCTCCTCAACGGTGGCGTTCGCCTGGCCGCCGCCGGCCGTGATCGTCAGGGTCGTGTCCTTGACGGTGACGTCCGTGGTCGCCGAGATCGCGTCGTCGGTGGAGGTCAGCGTGACGCTCGCCTTGCCCAGGGAGACGAAGCCCTTCGTCTCATCGTCGCCCTCACTGGACTTCAGGGCGTCGTCGCCGGCCTCCACCGTCAGCGTCCCGGACTCGACCACCAGGTAGTCCTTGCCGCGCAGGCCGTCGTCGGCGGCCTTGACCTTGATGGTGGTGCTGCCGGTGATGATGAGGCCGTTCTTGGAGGAGATGCCGTCCTTGTAGGAGCCGGTCACGTCCAGCTGGCCGGTCCCGGTGACGGTGAAGGTGTCGGAGGAGAACAGGGCCGCGGTGGCCTCCTGCCCCGAGGCGTAGCTCGCACCGTCGGTCAGCGTGTTCTTGGAGTCCTTGGCCAGGACCACGATCGCGTTGCCGGCGTCCTGGATGTCGATGGCCGGCCCGTCCGAGCTCGTGATGCTCGCGCCGCTGAGGACCAGGCGCACGTCCGCCTTGGGGGCGTTGACGACGATCCGCCCGTTGCTGAGCTCGCCGCTGATGACGTAGGTGCCACCGCCGCTGATGGTGACGGTGCCCCCATCGACCTTCACGTTGCTCGACGCCGACCCGCTGGCCGAGGCCGACGACCCCGACAGCGTGATCGTGGTGGCCGACGACGTGTCCGGGGTCCCGGCGTCGTCCGCGGAGCTCGAGGCGTCCTGCACCGAGGCGTTCGCCCCCAGGATGTCGGAGACGCTCGCGCCGGTCGACGCCTTGGCGACCGACGAGGAGATCGTCGTCCACGTCGTGCCCGACTCACTCGAGCCCGAGGCGCTGGCGTTGCCGGAGGCCGAGGAGGTCGAGCAGCCGGCCGCCAAGGCGATCGTGGCCAGGAGCGCGACGGCTCCGGTCGCCCGGCGGCGGAGTCGGTGGAGGGGCTTGGTCATCATCGTCTTGGTGGTTTTCATGGTGTCTGGGCCTCTTCTTCTCGGGTTCTTCTCGGGTCCGGTGTCGGATCGTGGGTGGTCTGGGTGCGGTGCTCAGGCGGCGCTCGCGGTGGCGCGCGTGGCGCCGATGCTCTCCAGGCTGGAGCGGTCGGTGCCGAACAGGTCGGCGAGCTCGTGGGTCAGGGTCCGGTACCACCGGTTGGCGGGCAGCTCGGGGTGGAGCAGTGCCATGCCGGTGGCGTACTTCGAGATGCGGGTGGGGCGGTGGCCGGCGTCCCACAGGGCGCGGTCCGCAGGTGAGGGTGTGGCCGGGTTCTTCGTCTCGACGACGGCGACACCCGCTACCGCCACCGGCTCGCCGTCGTCGATGGCCGCGGTCAGGTGGGCCGGGCGCAGGGCCTGCGGGGCCCCGGCGCCGACGGCGGTCCTCTCGCGTGCCACCGGCGTCAGGCGCCGCCAGGTCAGGGCCGTGTCGATGGTGGCCCGGGCCTCGGCCTCAGGCAGGTGCAGGGTGGTGCGCTCATAGGTGGTGGCCAGCACCGGCCGCAGCGCGGCGGCGACCTGCTGGGCCGCGGCCGGGCCGGTGACCCCCGTGCTCGCCAGGCAGGCGGCCACGAAGGCGCGCCCCGAACCGGTGAGGCGGGAGGCGTCGTCGGGGTGGTAGCCCATGCGCCGCTTGACGGTGGTGCCGCGTGCGCCACGGGTCTTGACCTCCAGGAAGCACAGGCCGGAGTCCAGGTAGGTGCGGGTGCGCACCTTGAAGCGCCGACGCCGCTTGCGAGCCGCGAGCATGAAGGCCTCCAGCCCCGGGGTGTCGAAGTAGGTCGAGGCGTAGGAGAAGCGGCGCCTCCCGTCGATGTCCAGGACCCGGGCGTCGGAGGTGAGGCCGTCCACGAGGCTCTGCGCGCGCTCCAGCGGCACCAGGTACTTGCGGTCCACCCGGGTCAGCAGGCCGGCGGCGCCGTTGAGCTCGGCGAGACTGGTGGAGGCCAGGTGGTCGGCGCTCAGGGGGGCCGACGTCGGAGCCTGAGGCGCCACGGAGGAGGCTGCCGGGGAGGGGCTCGCGGTCGTCATCGAGATCCTTGTCGAGATCGTCGTCGAGGTCATCATCGGGGTCCTTGTCTGTCCTGGCCTGTCCTGTCGGGCTCGTTCGGGCCAGCGGTCAGCGCGAGGCCACGGCCGTGGGTGAGGCCGCCTGGCTGCTGGAGCGAGTGACGTACTGGGCGGCCGGCGCCATGGTGAGGGGCTGGGCCTGGACGGCCTGGGGGCGGGCGCCGGTCTGCGCGGCGTTCAGGCGCGTGCCGTTCCAGGACTGGGCGGTCTGCGCCTCGCGGGCGGCGGCGCCGACCGGCTCGGTGGCCGACTGCGGGGCGGGGACGGCGTCGTCGAAGGCCGGGGCGGTCTCGAGCTCGGCGGGGGTGTGACGCGGCACCCGGAAGCGGACGTCGACGGTGGTGGTGTCGTTGACCAGGTCGAGACGCTGGACCTCCACCGAGCGGACCTGCCCGCCCAGGGTGTGCTCCAGGTGGGCGATGAGAGCGGTCTCGTTGGTGATGGCGTGGTCGAGGACGATCACCTGGTGACGGTTGCGGTGCATGAGCGCGGGGTGGTCGCCGATCCACAGGGCGGCGACGACGGTGCCCATGAGGGCCGCCACCATCCCGATGGGCGCGGTCTGGATCCCGCCGAGCAGGCCCAGGGCCAGGGCCGCGAAGAAGTAGGCGACCTCGTGCTGGGCCAGCTCGGTGGAGCGCAGGCGGATGATGGACAGGACGCCGAAGAGCCCCAGGCCCAGGCCGGCCGCGACGCTCGCCGTCGACAGCAGCAGGGTGACGGCCAGGACGCCCACGTTGACGCCGATATAGGCGGCCATGAGGTCCTTGCGCGAGTGGCGTGGGGCGTAGAGGGCCCCGACCAGGACGGTGAGGGCGGTCAGGTCGGCGGCGATGTAGGTCAGGGTGGTCAGGCTCATCGGGAGGCTCCTGTCGGGTCTTTTTCGGACCGGTGACGGGGCCTGACCGCGGGGTAGGCAGCAGGGGTGCGCCCTCAGCGCGCCGCGGCGTTGTGCGGCTCCGTCCGTTGAGAAACAGTCAACGGGCGCATTCCATGAGCGCGCTGTGAACAGGGCATGGGGGAGGCATGACTTACCGCGCCGCGGCATGAGGCGGCCAGCAGCGCCTCCGCAGGCGGGTGGGGCCCGTAACCTTCGGAGGCGCTGGTAAGAGGTGAGGTGGAGGCGTGACGGCGCTGCTCAGGCCGCGAGCTGGCGCGACTGGACCTGACGCCAGTAGCGCCCCAGGTTCCGCTTGATGGTGCGGTTCCACCGGTTAGTGGGCAGTTTCCCGTGCAACAGGGCCATGCCGGTGGCGTACTTCGAGATGCGGGCCGGCCGGTGCCCCTGGTGCCACAGGAGGCGGTCCGTGGGGGAGGCCGTGGAGGGGTTCTTCGTCTCGACGACGTTGAGGTGGCCCACGGAGACACCCCGTTCGAGGCGCTTGCCGTCAGGGCCGAACAGGTCCCAGGTGAGCTGGGTGTCGAAGGTGGCGCGGGCCTCGTCGTGGGGCAGGTGCAGGGTGGTGCGGCTGTAGGTGGAGTCCATGACCGGGACGAGGGCATCGGCGATCGTGCGCGCCTCGTCGGGGGTGCAGGTGCCGGACTCCACGAGGCGCTCGATGACGAACAGGTGACCGTCGGGCGTGATGCGGTCGGCGTCGTCGGGGTCGTACTTGAAGCGGTCCTTGACCGTGGCCTCGCGCGACCCGTTGGTCTTGACCTCCAGGAAGCACAGGCCGGAGTCCAGGTAGGTGCGGGTGCGGATCTTGTAACGCCGACGGCGCTTGCGGGCCGCCAGGAAGTAGGCGTCCAGGCCCGGGGTGTCGAAGTAGGTCGAGGCGTAGCGGAAGTGGCGCAGGCCGTCGATCTGGAGGACCCGGGCCCGCGGGGCCAGGTGGCTGATGACGTGCTGGGTGTCACCCGGGGGCACTAGGTACTTGCGGTCCATGCGAGTCAGGAGACTTGCCTCGGAGTTGAGCTCGGTGAGGGTGATCGTGTTGATGCCGTCGGTGTTCAGCACGGTGCAGTCCTTTCCGGGATCGGCAGTGGCGAGGTGGGGCCGGTGCTGCCGGGCAGCAGCGGTGGCGGTGGTGGGGGGAGGAGGTGGCCGCGTGACGGGCGCACGGTGGGTGCACTGGATGTGCTGGGTGCGCGGCGTTGACGCGGTGGCGCCGCAGGTGAGGCGGGCCGGCTGGGTCAGTTGTAGCGGGGCTGCACCATGGACGGAGGGTTGCCCACCTGAGCGTGCTGCTGGGAGGCGTGCTGCCGGCGGTGGCCGGTGATCCAGTCGTACCGGGGTGGGGCGGTGGCTGCTCTCGCGGCGCTGTCGGCCACGGGGGCCTCGGGCCAGAGTTGCTGGCTGGCGGGCTGAGCCTGAGTGGCGGCCTGAACGAGGGCCTGAGGCGGAGCCTCCCGGACCAGGTGGGGACCCTGCGCCACCTTCTCTTGCTGCACCTGGGTGGCCGGTTGCTGAGCGGGCCTGGCTGCGCGGGAGCGAGGACGCAGCCGGTAGTGGACCTCGACGATGGTGGTGTCATTGACCAGGTCCAGGCTCTTGAGGTCAACGCTGCGCACCTGGGCGCCGAGCAGGTCCTCGAGCTCGGTGATGAGCTCGTTCTCGTCGCTGATGGCCCGGTCAAGGGTGACGACCTGGTTGCGGTTGCGGCGCAAGAGCGCCGGGTGGTCGCCCACCCACAGGGAGGCGAGGATGAGGAGCATGAGGATGGCGACGATGATGAGGTGGCTGATGTGCTTGCCCTTGATGCCACCGAGCAGGCCCAGGGCCAGGGCCGCGAAGAAGTAGGCCACCTCTCCCTGGGCGAGGGAGGAGGAGCGCAGGCGGATGATGGACAGGACGCCGAAGAGTCCCAGGCCCAGGCCGGCTCCGACGCTGTCGCTCGTTGACAGCAGCAGGGTGACGGCCAGGACGCCGACGTTGACGCCGATGTAGGCGGCCACGAGGTCGCGGCGGCCGTGACGTGGAATGTAGAGGGCTCCGACCAGGAGCGCGATGGCCACCAGGTCGGCACCGATATAGGCCAGTGTCAGTGGTAGATCGTGCAACACCTGCTGCATGAGGATGTCCTTGGGGGAGGCGGGTCGAGAACCGTATTATTACGGTAACATAACAATATGTCCACCTATATAAATCATGCTAGGGCGTCGGTCTCGTGCTCGGTGTGAGGCTGCATACCCTGGACGGCCTCCTTGCCTCCCACGACGTCTCCCGGCTTCGTGTTGTAGGTGTGAGGTGCTGGTCGGAGCAATCGCCTTCAGCTGCTTCCGGTCTCGACTGCTTGCTGGGTGTTCGCTGGATGTGACGACACGCCGAACGGGCGTGTCTGAAGGGGTGAATTCTGCGTCTCCGTCCCCAGGGCTGGGGGTAGAGCGCCGACAGCGACCGGCCCTGCCTGTGGCTAAGGCTCGCGAATAGATGTCGTACCCGTGTAGGACCATCGTTGTGCGGATTGCGGGGATGGGGTCGAGGGCCTCTGGCGGGGTGCCCACGGACTGTCTCCACCAGCCGTCCACAGTGAGGTCAGGGTTTTCCACAGAGGGGAGGGGTGGTGTGCACAGGGCCACGTTAGACACAGCATCTTGGGGTGATGGACCCGGATCACCCCAAGGGGTAGTGTCTTGCTCTGCGGGGCCATTTTGGCCTCCCGTGAATGACAAGCGTGTGGTGCCGCCGGCGCAGTCCCTGTCCGGGGACGGGCCGCAGTCACCGCCACCCGATCCTGAGGAAGAGACGGACATGGCGATCACCATCTACAGCAAGCCCAACTGCGTCCAGTGCACGGCCACCTACCGTGCCATGGACAAGGCCGGCCTGTCCTACGAGACGGTGGACATCTCCTTGGACGCCCAGGCCCTCGAGCAGGTCAAGTCCCTGGGGTACGCCCAGGCTCCCGTCGTCGTCGCCGGAGAGGACCACTGGTCCGGTTTCCGTCCGGACAAGATCAAGACCCTTGCCCTGGCCGTCGAGTCCGTCGCGGTCTGAGGCCGCGGGGGCGCGCCGTGAGTAGCGGGCCTCTGCTGGTCTACTTCTCCTCCACCTCGGAGAACACGCACCGATTCGTGGGCAAGCTCGGCTTCCCGACGGCGCGTATCCCCCTGAGGCGCACGGATCTGCCGTTGACCGTGCACGAGGAGTACGTCCTGGTCGTCCCCACCTACGGTGGCGGCTCCGTCAAGGGGGCGGTGCCCAAGCAGGTCATCGCCTTCCTCAACAACCCGGACAATCGGGCGCTGTGCCGGGGCGTCATCGCCTCGGGCAACACCAACTTCGGCCAGGCCTACTGCCTGGCGGGTGACATCATCGCCAGCAAGCTGGGGGTGCCGTTCCTGTACCGCTACGAGCTGCTCGGCACCCCCACGGACGTTGCACGCGTCAAAGAAGGATTGGAAGACTTTTGGCAGACACGCTGACGGACACCGGCTCAGAGACCGTGTCCTCCCCGGAGCTGGACTACCACGCGCTCAACGCGAAGCTGAACCTCTACGACGCGCAGGGCAGGATCCAGTTCGACGCCGACCATGAGGCGGCCCGGCAGTACTTCCTCCAGCACGTCAACCAGAACACGGTCTTCTTCCACGACCTGGAGGAGAAGCTCAAGTACCTGGTTGAGGAGGGCTACTACGAGGGCCACATCCTGGACAAGTACTCCCCGGAGTTCGTCAAGTCCGCCTTCAAGGCCGCCTACGCCCACAAGTTTCGCTTCGAGACCTTCCTGGGCGCCTTCAAGTACTACACGTCCTACACGCTCAAGACCTTCGACGGGAAGCGCTACCTGGAGCGCTTCGAGGACCGCGTCACCATGGTGGCCCTCACCCTGGCCGACGGCGATGAGCAGCTGGCCCTCGACCTCGTCGACGAGATGATGTCCGGCCGCTTCCAGCCGGCCACCCCCACCTTCCTCAACGAGGGCAAGGCCCAGCGCGGGGAGCCCGTGTCCTGTTTCCTGGTGCGCATCGAGGACAACATGGAGTCGATCGCCCGCGGCATCAACTCCGCCCTCCAGCTGTCCAAGCGCGGCGGGGGAGTGGCCCTCCTGCTGAGCAACCTGCGGGAGATGGGCGCCCCCATCAAGCGCATCGAGAACCAGTCCAGCGGCGTCATCCCCGTCATGAAGCTGCTGGAGGACTCCTTCTCCTACGCCAACCAGCTCGGGGCCCGTCAGGGTGCGGGGGCGGTCTACCTGCACGCCCACCACCCCGACATCATGCGCTTCCTGGACACCAAGCGTGAGAACGCCGACGAGAAGATCCGCATCAAGACCCTCTCGCTGGGCGTCGTCATCCCGGACATCACCTTCGAGCTGGCCCGCAACAACGAGGACATGTACCTCTTCAGCCCCTACGACGTCGAGCGCGTCTACGGCATGCCCTTCGCGGACATCAACGTCACCGAGAAGTACCGCGAGATGGTGGACGACGGGCGCATCAAGAAGAAGAAGATCAACGCCCGCACCTTCTTCCAGACCCTGGCCGAGATCCAGTTCGAGTCCGGCTACCCGTACGTCATGTTCGAGGACACGGTCAACAAGGCCAACCCCATCAAGGGCAAGGTCGTCATGTCCAACCTGTGCTCCGAGATCCTTCAGGTCTCCGAGCCCAGCGAGCTCAACGAGGACCTCACCTACGCCCACGTGGGCAAGGACATCTCCTGCAACCTGGGCAGCCTCAACATCGCCAAGACGATGGACTCCCCGGACTTCGCCCGCACAATCCGCACCGCCGTGCGCGGCCTGACCGCCGTCAGCGACCAGACCCACCTGCCCAGCGTGCCCTCGATCGACCGGGGCAACCACGAGTCGCACGCCATCGGCCTGGGGCAGATGAACCTCCACGGCTTCCTGGCGCGTGAGCGCATCCACTACGGCTCCGAGGAGGGCCTGGACTTCACCAACGTCTACTTCGCCAGCGTCCTGTTCGCCGCCCTGACGGCGTCGAACGAGATGGCCGTGGAGCGTGGGGAGAGCTTCGTGGGCTTCGAGGACTCGACCTATGCCAGCGGCGAGTTCTTCGAGAAGTACGTGACCCAGGACTTCGTGCCGGTCACCGAGCGCGTCAAGGAGATCTTCGCGGCCTCCAGCGTGCACGTGCCCACACGTGAGGACTGGGCCGAGCTGGCCGAGAAGGTCAAAAAGGGCGGCCTGTACAACCGCAACCTGCAGGCCGTGCCGCCCACCGGCTCGATCTCCTACATCAACAACTCCACCTCCTCGATCCACCCGATCGTGGCCAAGGTGGAGATCCGCAAGGAGGGCAAGATCGGCCGCGTCTACTACCCGGCGCCCTTCATGACGAATGACAACCTCGAGTACTACCGGGACGCCTACGAGATCGGCCCGGAGAAGATCATCGACACCTACGCCGTGGCCACCCAGCACGTGGACCAGGGGCTGAGCCTCACCCTGTTCTTCCCGGACACGGCCACCACCCGCGACGTCAACCGCGCCCAGATCTACGCCTGGCGCAAGGGCATCAAGACCCTCTACTACATCCGCCTGCGTCAGGCCGCCCTGACCGGCACCGAGGTCGAGGGCTGCGTCTCCTGCATGCTGTGAGCCGGAGTTGGTGGGCCTCTTTAAGGAAGTGGAAAGGATCTTGAGTGGGCCGCGTTGCCTACGGGGATGAGAGTGTTCGCCGCTCTGGTGTCTCTGAGTCGGTGTATTTTCTAGGCACATATATTGCAGATGAAGATCAATCCGATCTTGCTGATGCGCTCTCTGTGTATGTGCGTCAAGGTGGAAAACTACATTGGAGAGATCATACACCTCGCACGAAGCGAGCGGTCTGTGAGACTATCAGTGAGCATAATGCAAACTATCTTGTCGTTGCAGCCTCTCCTATTCCCGAGGGGAAGGGTGAGGAGCGTGCTAGGCAGCAGGCGTTGCACTGTTTAAGTGTGATGCTTGAAGGGGATTTTGGTGTGGATTCACTTATCCTCGAAAGAAGGCAGCAAACTCAGGATGAAAAGGACAAGAGGACGATTGCCTTAGCTCAGCGTAATAAGGTGTTGACGTCGGGATTTCGTTTGACTCACAGGTTTGGTCATGAAGATAAGCACCTATGGGTTCCTGATCAGGTGATCGGAGCGCTGGGCGATCATTGGGCCGGCTCAGATGCTGGCGATAACTGGAGCATGATCGCTGACCGTGTGTGGGTTGAGCGTATTGATCCCCGTAGGTAGCGCGAACGCCGGGCCCACATGACGACACGGGTGCACCGGCGCTTACTTCCTCTCCGCGCCGTAACGCGGCGGCACACCAACTGTACGTCAGACTTGTAGGTATTGCCAGCAGCTGCGGCCATTGCTGGCAATAGCGGCATAGGTCACACGTTTCCACCCCTTCTTGCAGCGCCATTAGCCGGCTGCAGCCGAGGACTCCTCGGCTCGACGGCGCAGCTCGCGCACGGTGGCATGCGGATCCTCGCCGGCCGGGAACCCGCGCAGGCGCCAGTACATGGCCAGCAGGGAACCGGTGATCGTGTGCCAGAAGGTCGCCACCGCGCAGGGTGCGGCCACCGCCGCGCTCAGGTACTGCAGGGCGAGCGTTGAGCCGAGCCCCGCGTTCTGCAGGCCCACCTCAATACCGATCGTGCGCCGGTCGGCCCGCGAGACCCCGAAGGCTCGTGCCGCGGCGTAGCCCAGGGCGTAACCGGTCGCATTCTCCAAAGCGATCGCGGCGAACATGAGCGGCCCCGCGGCGGCGATGAGCGGCTGGCTCTTGGAGGCCACGGCCGCCACCACCGCGGCGATCGCCACGACTGAGACCCAGGGCATCGCCGGCTGGATCCGCGCCACCTGCCGGTGGAAGAAGACGTTGCAGGCCAGGCCCGTCCCCACCGGAAGCAGCACGATCTGCACGATCGACAGTGCCATCGACCCGGCCGGCACCTGCATGTAGGTTCCGGCCAGCCACAGGGTCAGCAGCGGGGTGACGATGGGGGCGAGCATCGTGGAGAAGGCAGTCATCGACACCGAAAGGGCCGTGTTGCCCTTGGCCAGGTAGCTGACCACGTTCGACGTCGTCCCCCCGGGCACGCAGCCGATGAGGATGATGCCGACCTTGAGCTCGGGGGACAGCGGCAGCAGGTTCGCTACGCTCCAGCCCACCAGCGGCATGATCGCGTACTGGCTGAGCACGCCCAGAATGACCGGCTTCGGGTGACGGGCGATCATCGTGAAGTCCGGGATGGACAGGGTCATCCCCATCCCCAGCATCGTGACGGCCAGCAACGGTGTCATGTAACCGGCCAGCGGCACGAAGGTGGAGGGTGAGAAGAAGGCGGCGAGGAAGGCGCCGAACATGATGAGCGGGAAGACCGTCACCGCGATGCGGGCGCTGCGGTCCTGCCTCTTCTCGGAGGCCGCGTCGGCGGAAGCCTCGACGTCGGGGGCCGCGCCCGTGGACTCCTTGGAGCGCGGTGCGGTGTCGGTGTCGGTGGGGGCTGTCATGGGATGCCTCGGATCATTGGTGGAGCATCAGCGGGGATACGCCCGGCGACAATAGTCCGAGGAGTGATACGTCGCCGTCTCAGTCCATCGTACGGACACGCTTCAGGTTCCGAGGCCCGAGGCGTTATTCGAGCTCGTCGTCAGTGTCAACGTCGTCGGAGTCGGGCTCGTCCTCGGGCTCACGCCATACCTCGTCGCAGCGGTGGACGCTCGTGGCGATGAGGCGCGCGTTGGGCAGGTCCACGGTGCGCACCCAGTGGCCGGCTGCCAACGGGTTCTTGCCGAAGTCCTCGTGCCGGTTGATGAGTCGCAGCACGAGCACCTCCTCGGGCACGTCAATGTGGATGAGCAGGTCGATCCGCTCGCGCGCCGCGCCCCAACCGCGCGTCTCGAGCGCGAGATAGTTGCCCTCGGTGACGACGACGCCGGTCCCGCTCACGATGCTCCCGGCTGCCACGGACTCGTGGAGGTCCCGCCGGTACACCGGGACGAGGACCCGTGGGGCGCCGTCGGCCCGCACCCGGTCCAGGGTCGTCAGGTAACCCTCGACGTCGAAGGTGTCGGGCGCGCCCTTGCGGTTGCCGCGCCCCAGCTCGTCCAGGACGGCGTTGGACAGGTGGAAGCCGTCCATAGCAACCAGCCCGGCGAAGATGCCCGCCGCTTTCAGCTCGGTCTCCAGCTGCGCAGCAATCGTTGATTTTCCCGAACCGGGAGCTCCCACAAGCCCGACGACGAGGCGCGCGGGTGCGTCGTCGGCCGCCAACCGCTGCCTGAGCTGGTCGACGAGGCTGCTGACAAGGGTGGGGGTTTCGCCCACCCGAACCGTTGGGCTCATGGAACTATTATCTCAGTCAACTAAGTGGCTGAGGCCTGGAGGCGGTATCTGTATCCATTGTGATGCTTTGCCGTTCCTCGTCTTCATGGGATCGGGCTCTCTCAGGAAAAAGACAGCAGCACCTCTCTCCTGACGATGTCGACGGCGGAAGTTGACGGGAGTTGAAGCCAGCTGAGGCAAGGCCGGGACCTCAGGTGGGCATCAGCGTCTGCGGGGTCCAGGTCCTGCAGGACTCGGCGGATGGTCGTTTCCGACGGCAGGGCCTGGCCCGCCGCTAGTCCCCGGGGCCGTAGGTTGGCGGCGGTCAGGTCGGTGGCGTGCTCCCGTGCCGCCGTCGGGCTGCGCCAGCCCGCGAGCGCTCCGGTCATGGCCAGGGACAGGACTGGGACGAAACGGCTATTGTGATGGCGGGCACGGTCGTAGTCTGAGGGAGTCCGCCATGCCGCGCGGCACGAAGTGGGTGCCGTACGCGACTCTTCCGACGTCAGGAAACACACCATGGCAGAGTCCTCTCAGTCGTCACCGTCCTCTTCCTCCCTGCCGCCGGCCACCTCCTCACCCGCCTCGACCTCGGAGGAGGCCGGCTCGACCGTCAGCCGCATCAACGCTCGCATCATCGGCATCTGCGTGGCTGCCGCCCTGGGCGGGTTCCTCTTCGGCTTTGACACGGCCGTCATCAATGGCGCCGTCGACGCCCTCTCTGACCAGTTCGCTCTCAGCGATGCGCTCAAGGGCTTTTCCGTCTCCTCGGCGCTCATTGGCTGCACGGTCGGCGCCTGGTTCGCCGGGCCGGTTTCCAACCGGATGGGGCGGGTGCCGGTCATGCTCATCGCCGCTGTCATGTTCCTGGCCTCCGCGCTCGGATCGGGACTGGCCTTCGGCGTCATCGACTTCATCGTGTGGCGTGTGGTGGGCGGCCTAGGAGTGGGGGCGGCCTCCGTCATCGCCCCGGCCTACATTGCCGAGGTCTCTCCGGCGAGCGTGCGCGGCCGTCTGGGCTCCCTCCAGCAGCTGGCGATCGTCGTCGGCATCTTCTCCTCCCTGCTGGCCGACGCCTGGTTCTCCGGTCAGGCCGGCGGGGCCGCCAAGGAGCTGTGGCTGGGGATGGAGGCCTGGCGGTGGATGTTCATTGCCGAGGGGGTGCCGGCCCTCGTCTACGGGCTTTTCGCCTTCCGGCTGCCGGAGTCCCCACGCTTCCTGGTGGCGCGCGGCGACTACGACAAGGCCTCCCAGGTGCTCTACGACTTCACCGGAATTATCAACGTCAACCTCAAGATCGAGGAGATCCGCTCCACCATTGACTCTGAGAAGCGCGAGTCCCTGTCCGACCTGCGCGGCTCAGCGCTGGGGCTCAAGCCGATCGTGTGGGTAGGTATTCTGCTGTCCGTCTTCCAGCAGTTCGTGGGCATCAACGTCATCTTCTACTACTCGACGACGCTGTGGCGCACTGTGGGCTTCCAGGAGTCCGACGCCCTGACCATCACGGTCATCACGTCGGTCACCAACATCGTGGTGACGATCCTGGCGATCCTCCTGGTGGACAAGGTGGGGCGCAGGCCCATGCTGCTGGCCGGCTCGTTCTTCATGACGATCTCGCTGGGGCTCATGGCGCTGGCCTTCTCCTTCGCCAACGTCAGTGGTGGTGAGGTGACCCTGGAGGCGCCGTGGTCGCCGATCGCGCTGGTGGCGGCGAACCTGTTCGTCGTGGCTTTCGGGGCGACCTGGGGGCCGCTCGTGTGGGTGCTGCTGGGCGAGATGTTCCCCAACCGGATCCGTGCTGGGGCGCTGGCGGTGGCGGCTGCGGCCCAGTGGGTGGCGAACTTCTTCATCTCCACCACGTTCCCGACCTTCTCCAGCATCAGCCTGACCTTCGCCTACGGCTTCTACGCAGTCTTTGCGCTGCTGTCCCTCATCTTCGTCTTCTTGCGGGTGCCCGAGACCAAGGGCAAGGAGCTCGAGGAGATGGAGGACCTGGCGGTCTGAGGCGAGCTGGAACCTACGCAGCCAGGCTCGTGATCGTCACCTTTCGCTTGAGGCTGTGCCCCCAGGCGTAGTCGCCGGTGCGATGCTGTGCCTGTCCCAGCACGATGCTGGGGGCGATCCCTAGCTCCTTGGCAAGTGCTTTCACCTCGTCGAGGTTGCGATGACGGGGGAGCCTGTCCTCGTAGTCCTCCGGAACGAGGAAGTGGGAGGCGTAGGCGTCGGCCTCCTTTTCAAGGGCGTCATGGTCATTGTTGAGGTAGAGGCCATTCGACTCATGGAGAAGGACGTGAGCGATCTCGTGGAAGAGCGTGAACCAGAGCTGGTCGTCGCAGTCCCACAGGTCTGAGAGCTGGATGAGGGGGTGCCCTTGGATCCAGCGGGTGGCACCGTGGGTGCCGAGCCCCGGCACCGCTGGAACTAGTGTGAGTGCCACTCCGCAGTTGCGCAGAAGAGCCTGGGCTCTCTGAATGGCCTGCACGGGATCCTCGACTGTGAGGGAGCGGAGCTCGGGAAGGGCTGCTTCCAGCTTGTCACGATCGTAGGCGGGGAAGTCTCCTAGGGTGCAGCTTCGCGTCCGCAGCCTGGCGAGCCAGAGCCGCCTGGTACCCGGTCTCATGGAGGTTCCAGATGCGGGCAGGGACACCGGTGGTGTTCTCCAGCCTGAGCGCCATGTCGTGGCTGAGTGGGGCTTTGCCTCGGAGCAGCTCGCTGATGTGCTTTCGGCTCACATCAAGTCGGCGGGCAAGCTCAGCGGCATTGATGCCTTCCTCTTCCATCCACTCCTCGATGAAGTCCCCGGTAGGCACGACGTAGTCGGGGTGTGCGGTGTACGTGGCCATGCCTGCCTTCCTTTCAGGTGCTTCGGTGGTCTAGTGGTAGTCGACGATCTCGATGACGCAGGCGACGACAGGAGTGCCGCCTTCATCGGTGACGATGAGTCGCCAGTTGGTAGTGATCCGGGCTTGGTTGATTGTCGGGGCTTGGACCTGCGTAAGCCTGTCATACCTCGATGGGCACGGCGGTGACGGGGACGCTGAGCTGTGTCGCGATCGGAGTGTAGAGATCGGCTCCCTGTGCGGAGGTGCTCAGCGAGACCAGGAGTGCGTACCGGACGGGTAAGTCACGGCGGTCGCGTCGATTGTTGTTCTTCCACCAGCCACCGACGGGGTAGACGGCGATATGGTCGCATGCTGCGAGTTCTGCGCCGGTGCCCTGCCACTCGTCCTGGTGGAGTGAACCGTAGTGTCGTGCCCGCGTGCCGAGTAGCCAGTGATTCGAGTGGCTATCTGTGGACGAGTAGGCCTCGTCCTCTTCTTCCTGAGCCTGTCGATTCACTCGCGCGAGGAAACGCTTCACGTTGATGTCGGTCGGGGCTTTGAGGTCGAAGCGGAGACCGTAAGAGGCATACGTGTACTTCCCCTTCCAGCCGCGCCGTGTGGCGGAAGGCTCGATGAAGTAGGACAGCGTGATGCGTAGGCGCACGTCGGCTTCGCCAAGTGACTGAAGGACCTCGCGAGGCCAGGGCAGGGAGTGAAGTCGAAGCTCCCGCATCGCATACGTCTCATCGAAAGGGTGGAACTCGTCTTGAACCACCATGGTGACTGCACGGTGAGATGACGTGAGGACCGCTTCCTCCGTCGGTACTCCCCACCCGTAGCGACGCAAGAGCCGTGCGCGTTTGCTTTTCTTCTTGCCGCACGCATTCAAATGTTCTTGCATTGGCCTTGTCCACCTGGCCTCATGAACCAGAAGAGCCCGTACGGTCTCTGGCCAGTAGGAGGGGTAACGGCTCATGGTGAGTGCTGCTAGCCGGGCGGCTTGCGCGGTAGCGGCGCTCGTCGCATTGGCCGATGTCAGGTCCACATCGTTCCTGATACCGGTGGACCTGAGAGAAAGAAGAGGGTGCTTGGGTTCTGCAAAACCCTGCCTGTCCAAAAGAACATTGCCGCCCTCCAGGCATATCTCTGGCTTGATGGGCCATGGTTTGTCGCCAAATAGTAAAGAAGTCCGACTGTGGGGGGAGAGTTCTCCGGCGGGTGCTACCAGAGAGTAACTATGAAAGCTCGGGTCGCTCGGAACCTGATCGAGTTGAGTAAAAGCACCAACCGTTAGTGCATTCCATGACTGTCCGGGATCTCGGATTGGGGACATGTCTGAGTTGTCTAGGTGATTAATCTTGTAGGAGTTCGCGTCCACGTTCGCCGCAGAGACGATAATGAGACGTTTTGCATCGGGGTCTGGTTTCGAGATGAGAGAAAATCCGTCACTGTGAACTTGAATATCTGTGCCTACGGCGAGGGCATCTACCGTTGCCGACCAGAGTGTCGGCCGGCCGGGGTTGGTGTCAGACTTTGTGCTGACAGGCATGCAGAAGGTGCGTCGACGAGAGGACCCAGCCTCCGGAATGGAAATCGCATGAATGGTGGCGCTGGCATAGTCGCGCTGCTGAGCTCTTGCAGGAGTGGGGAAGATTTCTACAGACTCTAGGCGATGCTTTAATCTGATTGTTTTTGTTCCTAGAAGAAGATCATCCAGGTGCTCACCGTAGAGCGCAATTCCTGCCATTGATGTGCCATGGCCATGACGATCATGACCGGTTGAAGCTGTGAAGATCGAGTGCTGGTCGCTGCTTGCCAAGGATCCCTCGAGGAGGGTGTGCGTTCGGAAGACTCCGGAGTCGAGGTGGCACACAACTGGAGCCCCCACTTCCGCTGGAATAACCCTTGTGGAGAAATCAAGAACATATTCGAATCGCTCACTGTCGGAGAGGTCCTCGATAGTGTCAATGAACGAGGGTGTGCGAATCTCAGTGAAAGGCAGGTCTGTTACAACAAGTGTCTCAAGTTGTTGTCGTGTGGCTCGGATGTGCACGATCAGCGAGTCTCCAATTCGTAACTGTCGATCAGAGATCTCGAGACTAAATGACTTTATAATGCGCTCGAGCAGGCCGGGGCGCTCTCGGCGCTGGTCAAGCCACAGCTCCCACCAGATCGCTCCTCCGTAAGGAGGATTGCCTTCTGATGTCCACAGGTCATTGAGATAAGTTTCCCGAATGTGAGAAATATTGGCAATCAACGCATTGTTTTTAGGTTGATTTTTTTCGTCACTGGTGACGAGATAGTCCTCAAAAAGCTTAAAAAACTGATGTCGAAAATCGTCGGCAACCCATATATTGGCTCGTTCAGGAGAGTCCTCTGTGGCAGGGTGAACCGATAGAAGAAGCCACTTCGGTTTTCTTGATGTCTTACCCTTCCGCGTCAACTGTGTCAGAGAGTCAAGTTTCAGTTCGAAGTCGGCGCTGACGCCCTCAAGTGTTAGGTACGTCCCATTGGCTTGTAGTACCGGATCAAGATCCTGGGAGTCCCGGGCTTCCTGTTCTTTCGTAAATACGGCATCAATCTCTTCGATGAGACGCTTGCCGTGAGTCTGGCGATCTACAGGTCTGATAGCAGTCGTTCCCATGCCGCGTGCGGTCCGTGGCCTGGACCCAACATAGCCATTGACGTACAGGTGATCGAGGCGGGGCGACTCGGACATGACCTACCCCAGGCTGGCGGAGCGGCGTGCGGCAAGTGCCAGCTCAAGATCTGCTCGCGTCACCACAGCATCTCCTCTCATGAGCGCAGCCTTGGCGGCTGACTCGGCTGCCTTGACGATATCCGCATGACTGAGTCCCTCTGTGCGCGAGGACAGCCCGGTGAATGAAACGCCCTTGGCAAGTGACCCCAGGCGCTTGCGGATGACTGACTGAGCTTGCCTGCCACTCGGCAGCGAGTAGGTGAGGACGGCGTCGAAGCGACGGAAGAGTGCGCGATCCAGGATGGAGCGATGGTTTGTGGCCGCGACCACGATCGACTCCGGGCTCGCTTCCTCCAGGAACACCAGGAATGAGTTGAGGATGCGTCGCGCTTCGCCGACGTCGTTGCCGCTTCTGTCCCCGCCTAGGGCGTCGAACTCGTCGAAGAGATAGACCGCGCGGTGAGTTGCGACCTCGTCAAACACTGTCCGCAGCTTGGAGGCAGTCTCGCCCATGAACTTGCTGAGCAGGCTGTCCAGACGCACGGTGTACATCGGAAGTGAGAGCTCGGAGGCGATGACGGAGGCGGTCATGGTCTTGCCGGTACCAGGCGGGCCCTCGAGAAGAAGGCGATGCATGGGGGTGAAGCCATGCTCGATCAGAACGGAGCGCTGCCGCTGCTCTTGGATGACCTGCGTGATCTGCTCGCCAAGCTCGGGCGAGATGACGAGGTCGCGCAGCCGTACCTGTGGCTGAGAGATCTCAACCAGACCGGCGATGTCTCCCTCGGGGCGCGGAAGTGTGGCTACCGTCGCAAGGGGTGAGCGTGCTCGTCGACGAGAGGAGTCGACAGCCTTCTTGATGTCAGAGGCGAGTCGGTGGTGCCCCTGGCGGGCTTCTCGAGCGGCGACCTGCAGGGCGACGGAGTAGAAGGCGTCCTCGTCGCCGGAGGCGTGACTACGAACCATGGCTGTGATGTGTGCACCGTGACCTGCCACAGATGGCCTCCCTTCCGTGTTCGCCTGAGCTGTCACCGTCATCGTACGGCACGCCAGTGACACATTCCCCGATGCCGCGCTGGGATCGCTCTCACGTCCACCGTCGGTTTGCGCTTACTGCGGACGAAGCGGCTTTCACGCTGCATCGACTTGCCTGGCGCAGAGATGCGTCCAGGTGGGTCTATGTGATTGCTGGGGTCAGTCGACCGGAAGAATAGGGTAGTTCTATTTCGTAGTGCTTGATCGCATCTATCGGGCTCTCGTGCAACTGCCCCACGGCGTTTCGTAACCAGTGTACTCCGTGTGCGTCAGTGAAGGCGATCTCTACGCCAGGGCGGGCGCTCATCCCTCGCCATCTCTTCGGGGCGACAAGCTGTCATTCACCTGGTGGAAGCGTGGTGAGGATTCTTCGATATTCCGCTGGATAATGGCTCCCATTCTGTTCGTTGATGACGAAGATTGCAACACAGTGATACACAGGAGGGAAGGATTGATTGCTGATGCATATAATGTTCTTCTTTTATATGCCCCGACTTCTGGTCGGTCGGAATCCAGGCAGTGATGCGCACCGCTTGCTTCCGTTTCTCGTCTTCACTTCTTTGTCTCTCGTCTTCGCGCCGCCACCGAGCCTCACGTCTTAAGTTCAGCGCGGTAAGTACAGTTGCGAAGATGGTCCCTAGTGCGGCTGCCCAGGCGGAACAGCTCCTCACCGTAAGTCTCGACGTCGTCCATGGAGGCCAGGATCGCGTTCCTCTGACCGGCGCGAGCCTTGGTCGAGTCGTCATAGATGCGGGGAGTCGCCGTCATGTAGAGGCGCTTGGAGGCGTGGATGTAGTCGACGTTGTGGACGCGGACGAAGGCGGACTCATCCGTGCCCAAGGCGGTGGCGCCGGTCGTGCGATGGGCCTCGTCGCAGATCACCAGGTCGAAGCCGGGGGCGCCGAGCTTCTGGGCCTGGGCGACGGCGTCAATCGACTGGTAGGTGGAGAAGACCACCGTCATCGGGGCCGTCCCGTTGACCGGGGCTGGACGGCGCGTCAAGCGGTTGGCGAGCGCCGCGCCGTCCGTGGTGGCTGGGATCGCCAGGTCCACCACCGAGATGTCCTCGCTCAGGCTGGTGCGCTTGCGACCCTTGCCGACCTTCGTATCCGAGCAGACCGCGAAGGAGCGCAGCGGCACCTCCGACTCAGCGCTCCACTCCATGAGCGTCTGCGACAGCAGGGCGATGGAGGGCACCAGGAACAGGACCCGACCACCGGAGCCCGCCATGGCCTCCGCAATGCGCAGAGACGTGAAGGTCTTGCCGGTGCCACACGCCATGATGAGCTTGCCCCGGTCCGCCGTGGACAGTCCGGTAGTCACCGCGTCCAGGGCTCGCTTCTGGTGCTCGCGCAGGCTCTTGCCACCGGTGCGAACCATGACCTCGGGGGTCTCCAGGCTGAAGGAGTCCCAGTCGATCGTGGAGTTGAACAGGTCCTCCAGGCCGATCCGGGAGACCGGGATGGCCTGACGAGACACCGTCTCCTCCGCAGCGGAGTTCCAGTGCTCCGTGGTGGACACGAACAGCCGGGAGGTGAACTCTCCCGTCCCCGACTCCGCCAGGAAGGAGTCGACGTCTCCCTTGGTGATGACGCCCGTGTCGGGGTCATAGAACTTGCACTGGACGGCGCACAGCTCGCCGGTCTCGCGCTCGCGGGCCACCAGGTCGATGCCGCGGTCCGGGCGCGCGCCCCGCTCCGGCCAGTCGCTCCACATCCACACCTCGTCAAAGCGCTCCGCGTAGCGCGGATCCGTGAGAAGGAACTGCCGCACCAGGCGCTCGAAGGCCGTGCCCTTGCCTCGTTGCGTCCGCGTGTCGAAGTACAGGCCGTCCAGGATCACTTTGATGCGCGACTGACTCACGGGGAGAAGCATACGGTGAGAAAGGTGGGGTGCTGCCGTCATGAGACCACGCGTGACAGGACTGTGTCGGAGCCGCGCGGGCTGGGCAGGGGAACGATCCCCATCCCGTGCGTCGGAGCGAGGACCTAAGGTGGCACCATGGCTTATCGTCGACGCAACATCCTCCGCTTCCTGTTCACCGCGCTCTTCCTGGCGCGTCCGGGTGAATCGGTCCGGTTGTGATGGGGCTGGTGGGAGGAAAGGGCCTCCCGAGGCGCACGATTCTGGTCGGCGCCGGAGTTTTGGCGCTGCTGGCGATGTCGGGCTGTGGGTCGCTGACCCCGGGAAATATCCAGGCTCGCCGTCGGATCAAGCGGTCCTTGAAGAGCTTCGATGTCGTCAAGTCAGTGAACGCGGAGGTGGAATACAATTTCGAAATAGGTGACTCCTGGACGGTCCTGATCGTTCTCAACGATGATCCCGGGCGAGAAGAGACTCTCGCTGTCCTCAAAGACGCCTATCGTCTGGTCAAAGAGGCTGTGGGGAGGAGTTACGTCAGACTGTCGGCGTCCTGGAAGCAGAATGGCGCCTCTGTGTCGTGGTCTCTCTCGGAGAACGAGCCGAATGAGGCGGCGCTCGATTATCTTCGGGATCTGGCGAAGCCCAGCCTGAAGTCCATGGATGGTGGAGGTCGTCATATCTCGGTGAATCGAGGCGAAGTAAAGAAGTTTCCGGATGATGTGATTATGATGCCACGATCCGGCGTTGGTGTGGATGACAGTTTTGATCTTGGTGGCATGACTGTTAAGGTTAATGCCGACACTACTGACTTCAGTTCTGTTCCGCTCCGCGAGGTAGTGGATGCCATCGATTCAAAGTATCGGAAGGAGGCCAGAGTTGAATTGACGGACGACTCTCATGTGTATGAGAAGCCAACACTCGAGGTTTCTGCTTTTGGGACGGTGTCGGATGGCCTCGATGTCGCCGCGGCAGCGAAAGTGCTCAATATCGTCTCAGGGAATCAGGCGCTTCAGTCGCTTTACGTCTCGACCGTGTCGGACCAGAGTTCTGGCGGGACGGAAGGCGTGCGCTTCCAGATGGATGCGGGTACCTTCGATGCCGGATACCCTCCTGAAGAGGGTGCGAAGGTTCGGGCAGCAGCCCGGGAGTCCGCTTCTTAGTCGTGACGGGAGTGTGAATCTGATGGTTCCCTGTGACAGGAGAGTGCGGCAGGAGTTCTTGACGCAACGGAGTGGGGTCTGATGAATGCTCGACGTCGTGAGGCGCTGGCGTTCGGCCTCGTGTCTCTTGCTTTCGCAGTGGCCGGGTGCTCGCCCATGGCCATGGCGCGCAAGAGGCGGGAGCGGAAGGTGCATCAGTACCTCTCCGGGCTCGACGCCGTGGCGTCCGCGCGGGTAGAGGTGCACCCGGAGTTCACAGAGCCGGATCGTTGGACCGTGGATGTGCGGCTCAAGGACGATCCGTCCGCGGAATCGGTTGCGACAGTTGTGCGGGACGCCTACGCCAAGGTGCTGAACCTGACCGGGGCCAATGAGGTGAGGATGGTTGTCTCCTGGGTCAAGGGGAAGACCTCCGTCTTCTGCTACCTGCCGATGAAGGATGCCGATAAGGCTGCCTCCGCCACGGTGGAGGTGTTGTCACCCGGCATGGAGCGAGTCCAGATCGAGGAGGAAAGAATTTCCTTCGAGTACCGGACTACTGAGACTCTCCCGGATGATTTCATCCTGCCGCCCACCTCTGCGGTGCTGCGCCTCGGGTCCCTGAGGGTCGAGCAGAGTATCCTGGTTGGACGGTCTCACTGCTTTATCTCCCATGCCAAGGGTAAGGACCTCACATCTGTGCCGATCAAGCGTGCGCTGGAAGCCATTCCTTCCGACAAACGGTACGGAGCGGTCCTGAGCCTGGAGGCGGAGGATTATAACAGTCACCAGGCCCGTCTCATATTCAAGAAATGGGTCAATGACTGGCAGGATGAGGATGTTCAGGCCGACGCTGCGGTTCTCGCCACAGTCCTCGGCAACCAGGTGCTTCAGCGGGTGGAGCTGAGTACCTCAGTGGAAAGCAAGGTCCAGCCCAGGGTGGTTGGCTTTGACATGAAGTCCGGCACTGTGGTCGGCCAGGGAGATCCGCCTGAGAAGGGTGCGCCCATCCTTGCCGCGGCCCAGCAAATGGTTGCCTCGGCATCCTGATGGGTCCGAACTCGAGGGCGTCTCTGTCTGAGCACATGCCAGACATCATCAAGGGAAGGGCAGTGAGGTCGATGAGTGTTCGACGTCGTGAGGTGCTGGCACTGGGTGCAGTGTCTCTTGCTTTCGGGGTGGGCGGGTGTTCACCTTTCGCTCCGGCTCTCAGTAAGAAGAAGAGGAAGGTGCGCAAGTATCTATCCGGTCTTGATGGTGTCACGTCTGTCGAGGTGCATGTTGACTCAGACTTCGTGTCGGATGATCGCTGGGATGTGGTCGTCAACCTCAAGGGTGATCCCGGGCAGGATGCAGTCCTCGCAATCATTCGCAACGCACGAAACGAGGTAGTGAATCTGGTTGATTCTGACAAGGTGGATCTTGATGTCAGATGGGATCAGGGTGTGACGTCGATGGCCTGTCACCTGCCAATGGATGACTCTGAGAAAGCTGTACTGGCTGCCATGAAGGTGGTCTCCTCCGACCTGGAGCACGTGGGCATCTCCAAAGAGAGAATCACTCTCGACTATCAGAACGGAACAAGCCTTCCTAACAATGCCATCCTGCCGCCGACGTCGCCGATTGTGGGGATTGGTTCGCTCCAGACCGAGCAGGACTACTTTGTGGGTGGATCCTATTGTTTTATCACGCATTCTCAAGGAGTGGATCTCACATCCGTTCCGATCAAGCGTGTTATCGATGCCATCCCGGCAGATAGGCGAGTTCATGCGACGGTAATTCTGAATGCGCACGACGACGTCAGCCAGGTGACTCAGCTGACCGTGCGAGGGCTCGGTGAGGACGGGAAGGGTGTGGATGTTGCTGCGGCTGCCCCAGTTCTGGCGGCCGTCCTGGGGAATCAGGTGCTTCAGAGGGTCGAGTTGACCACCGCGCTGGACGGCGATCAGGACTTTGAGGAGGTCGTCTTCGACATGCAGTCGGGTGACGTGCTTGGTCAGGGCGACCCGCCTGAGAAGGCAGCTGCCATCCTCTCCGCCGCCCGGCAGGCCGCGGCCTCCTCGTCGTGACGGTAGCGACGGCGTCGGACCGGACCAAAGGGAGCGCGGCGGGCACCACAGTCCCGATCGGTCGGGCGACACTGCCGGCCGTCGTCGTCGTCGGTAGCATGAGGCCGGATCACCCAAACCCCGGGAGGAACTGATGCACGAGCCCATCAAGCTGGTCGACCGCGTCCAGGCCATCAACTGGAACCGCCTGACCGACGACAAGGACCTCGAGGTCTGGGACCGCCTCACCGGCAACTTCTGGCTGCCCGAGAAGGTGCCGCTGTCCAATGACGTGCAGTCCTGGGCCACCCTCAACGAGGCCGAGAAGAACATGACCACCCGCGTCTTCACCGGCCTGACGCTGCTGGACACGATCCAGGGCACGGTCGGCGCGGTCTCCCTCATCCCGGACGCCCGCACCCCCCACGAGGAGGCGGTGCTCACCAACATCGCCTTCATGGAGTCGGTCCACGCCCGCTCCTACTCCTCGATCTTCTCCACCCTCATCTCGACGGCGGAGATCGACGAGGCCTTCCGCTGGAGCGAGGAGAACGCGAACCTCCAGCGCAAGGCCCACATCATCCTGGACTACTACCGCGGCGACGACCCCGAGAAGCGCAAGGTCGCCTCCACCATGCTGGAGTCCTTCCTCTTCTACTCCGGTTTCTACGCCCCCATGTACTGGTCCAGCCACGCCAAGCTGACCAACACCGCCGACCTCATCCGCCTCATCATCCGTGACGAGGCCGTCCACGGCTACTACATCGGCTACAAGTACCAGCTGGCCGTGCGCGAGTCCTCCCCCGAGCGTCAGGCCGAGCTCAAGGACTACACCTTCGAGCTGCTCATGGAGCTCTACGACAACGAGGAGCAGTACACCGAGGACCTCTACGACGAGCTCGGCCTGACCGAGGACGTCAAGAAGTTCCTGCGCTACAACGCCAACAAGGCCCTCATGAACCTGGGCTACGAGGCGCTGTTCCCGGCCGACGCCGTCGACGTCAACCCGGCGATCCTCGCCTCCTTGTCCCCCAACGCCGACGAGAACCACGACTTCTTCTCCGGCTCGGGCTCCTCCTACGTCATGGGCACGGCCGAAGCCACCCAGGACGAGGACTGGGACTTCTGAGGGGCAGGTAGGTGGAGACGGGGAGTGCTCCCCCGGGCGGCCTCCCCATGGCAGAGGGCTCGCGCATGGCGCACACTTTCGCCATTCCCAGCGTGCCAGAAAGGAATCCCCATGCGCTCCTCTGTCAAAGTCCTCTCCGTTGCCGCCGCCCTTGCCATGGCTGTCGGACTGTCCGCCTGCGATGAGCAGGAGGTCTCTCAGCCCTCGGCCGGCGCCTCCTCGTCGGCCTCCGCCAAGGCGGACTCGGACGACTCGGATGCATCCCCCTCCGAGGACTCCAAGGATGCCAAGGAAGACAAGGACTCCAAGGGCTCCAAAGATGACAAGGACTCCAAGGACTCCAAGAGCAAGAGTGGTGAGACCACCAAGTCCGGCTCCACCATTCAGAACATCAAGCCGGTGACCTTCAAGGACGAGGAGATCGGTCTCACCCAGACCTGCGACAAGGTGGTCGAGGACTACGCCGCACCGAAGCTCAAGCAGAAAGGTAAGACAGACACCGTCTACCTGCTTCACTGCACGCTCGATTTCAACGGAGACATCGCTTACAGCAGCACGCTCTCAGACTCCACCTCGCTCCAGGACAAAACATCATCCAAGCCCAAGACGGTTCAGTACGGAGCAAACGTGGCCGACGACCTGAAGGACGACGGTCTTGACGTGATTGACACCGAGGACGCCGGCTCCACTCACGTTGAGGGCTGGTTCGCCTACATCGCCGTGTCGGACTCGACCAAGCTGAAGCCCTTCTCCGAGGGCACCACCAGCATTGCCTACGACCGTGCAGCCGGAAAGGGCACCCAGTCCGGCAAGCAGTACGCGGCCTACTCCGACACCCAGGACCTCGTACTCAAGTGATCTCATAGCACTGTCTCCTCGGCGGCCTCGAGAATCCCGCCGATGGTATTCCCCTGCTGCCGCGCCCTCCGTTCCACAGGAACGAAGGGCGCGGCAGCGCGTGAGGGGGGTGGCTTATGACGGTAGGGCCGCCTCCGGCGTCGAAGGCATTCGGTAACGTGCTGTCATGACGTCATCCGAGGTGACTCGCCCCCGTCCGACGGCGCCGCCCGTCTACCGGGACGGACCGTCCAAGATGTCGGAGGTCGACGCCCGCTCCTGGAGCGTCGACGACGTCCTCGACGCCGTCTTCTTCGCCATCGCCGCCGTCGCCACGCTGTGGCTGGCCTGGCTGCTCATCGGCTCAGGCTGGCACCTCAATGCGGTGCTTGTGGTCAACTCGCTGCTGTTCTGGGCGGTCCTGGCCTACCTCGCCCTGCCGCGCCTCCACCAGGTCCTCACCTGGCTCTACGTCCCCGACTACTTCATCGGCCGCACCCGCACCCCCGACGGGCTCCTGGGCGACCCCGTCAACCTCGCCGTCAAGGGCGACGAGGAGGACATACACGAGGCGATGATCGCGGCCGGTTGGGTGCGTGCCGACCCCATCACCCTGCGCTCCTCCTGGCGCATCATCGTCTCCTCGCTGCTGCGCCGCTCCTACCCGGCCGCCCCCGTCTCCAACCTCATGCTCTTCGGACGCAAGCAGAGCTTCGCCTACCAGAAGGAGGTCGAGGGCAACCCCGCCCAGCGCCACCACGTCCGCTTCTGGTACTGCCCGCCCGGCTGGTCGCTGCCCGGCGGCGGGCACGTGGACTGGCTGGCCGCCGCCACCTACGACCGCGCCGTCGGCCTGAGCGTCCTCACCCTGCAGGTCACCCACAAGATCGACGCCGACATCGACATTGAGCGCAACTACGTCGTCGACGACGTCCGCTGGGCCAACGAGACCGCCGAGCTCCAGATCTGGCCGGACTTCTTCACCTCCTACCACGACAAGAACGGGGGAGGGGACCGGGTGGTCACCGACGGCGCCCTCCACGTGCTCGACCTCAACGAGGTCGTCCCCGGGTCCGACGCCGGCCTCTCCCTGCAGCAGGCCCGCCTGGCCGACCTCCAAGCCCGACGGCGCCGCCCCAGCCAGCTCGTCATCGCCCTGGTGCTCATCGGGCTCATGGTGGCGGTCGAGATTCTGCGCGTCGCCCGCATCGACATCACCCAGGTGCTGGAGACCGCCCCGATCCCCGAGGAGAACCCGGGGGTGGTCACCGCCGTCGTCGCCCTCATCGCCACGGTGTCCGCCGGACTGACGATCCTGACTGCCACCCTGGGAGTGGCGGCCTGGCACGGGCACCCGCGCGGCCGCATCGCCCTCATGGCGACCCTCGTCCTGGGCATTGTCACTGACATGGGTCAGGTCTCCAGCCTTGGGGTCCGGCAGGCGACTGTCGGCCTGGTCGTCACCAGTGCGCTCCAGGTCCTGGCTCTGTTGGCGCTCTCGGCCCGGCAGGTCCACCAGTGGGAGCGCGCCCGCAAGGAGGAGCGTCTTGCCGGCCGCGCGAGCGCACGGGGTGAGCGGGCGGCAGTTAGGCTGGGTTCATGAGCGAGTACCTGGCAGGGCCGCAGGACAATGGCGCCGGCGGCGCGGAGCCGGCGAGTCTGTCCGGCCGGCGCACCAGCCACGTCAGTCACGTCGATAAGTCCCGTCCCGTCGACGGCGACCGCGAGCACGTGCGCTTCGGCATCCCCTTCAACGGGGTCCTGCCCATCTGGCACGACGACGCGACCATCACCTGGCACCGGCCCGCTGACGACACCGACCTGTCCACCGTCCTGGGCATGGGGCTGGTGGAGTCCGAGCCCGGCCCCGCTCAGGCCCCGGCCGGGTGGCAGGAGCGCGTCGAGACCGGCGTCCTCACCGACTCCGGCCGCCTCCTGCTGCTCAAGGCGGCCACGCCGTCGGGCCGCCGCGCCATCAACGACCCTGGCGATGGTGCCCCCATCCCCCTGGAGGCGCCGCTGGGCTACGCGGAGGCCATGGAGGGGGTCTTCGACATCGTCGGCTTCGGCATCCACATCGGCCGCGTCATGCTGCGCGCCGCCCGCGACGGCGGCATCATCCTGTTCACCCTGCGTGCGCCGCGCGACCCCGAGCCGCACCACATCCTGTCCGTGCCCGCGCAGGTCGACGACCACGGCGTCATGAGCTTCCACCTGGGGACTTTGCAGGAGATGGAGGGCGGCGCCTGGGACTCCGCCACCCACCAGGACGGCATGGCCCTGCTCGACCTCACCATCCCCTACTCCGACCTCGTGGCCGAGGCCGGCCCCAACGGCGAGGAGGGGCTTGACGCCGACAGCGTCCTGGAGATGGCGCAGCCAGTCGTCCAGTGCATCCTCAAGCCCGGCTACCCCTTCGCCCTGGGGGCCTCCATCCTCCTGCCGCAGGCCGGCTGAGACGAGGACGCCTGAGCCGCAGGCCGGGCCGGGCCGACGCCGGGCGCTGACTGGCCTGTACTGCACGAGGGTCGGGTGCTACTGGAGGAGGGTCGGGTGCACTTCGGGTAGGTGGGGCCTTCGTGCAGTACGCACAACCCTTGACTAGTAGATCCCCACCCTCGTGCAGTAGGCCGACTCGGGGCGGGCTGCGAGCCGGCCCGGGCCGGAGCCGGCGTCGCGCCGCGCTCAGGCGGCCGGCGGGGCGGTCGAGCCGCGCACGAGGAACTCGGTGGGGATGATGACGCTGCGGCCGCCGTCCCGGATCCCGGAGCCCGCCTGCTCCAGCACCAGGCTCACCATCTCGCGGCCGTGCCGCTTGAAGTCCTGACGCACGGTGGTCAACGGAGGGAAGGTATACTCGCCCACGGCCAGGCCGTCGAAGCCGACCACCGAGACGTCGGCGGGAACCTGCCTGCCCTGCTCGTGCATGGCCCGGATGAGTCCCAGGGCCAGCTCGTCATTGGCGCAGAAGACGGCCGTCACCTCCGGGTCCGCGGCCAGGCGCAGGCCGGCCTCATAGCCCGCCGCGGCCTCCCAGTCGCCGGTCACCGCCTCAGGGACGTTCCTGCCGGCCTCCCGCAGGGTCCTGGCCCAGGTGGCCTTGCGGATGAGGGCTGACTGGGAGTCCTCGGGCCCGCACACGTGGTGGACGGTGCGGTGCCCCAGCTCCAGAAGGTGCGTGATGGCGTTGCGCACCCCGCCGACCTGGTCGGCGCTGGCCGAGGGGTAGTAGTCCACGAGCGTGGAGTCCGAGACCGCCACCGGCATCGAGGGCGGCAGGGCCAGCTGTTCGCGCCCCGCCCGCCCGGCCTGCACGACGACGAGCCCGTCGATGGCCTGGTGGGAGAGCCGGTAGACGGCCTCACGCAGCTCCTCGGAGGCGGGGTGCTCCACCTGGACGAGGTTGACGGCGTAGTCGACGGCGGTGGCGGCCTCCAGCACGCCCGCGGTGGTCAGGGCCTCCCCGGTGCGCTGGATCTGCTGGGTCAGCACGCCGATCGTCTTGAAGGAGCCGCGGCGCAGGGCCTGGGCGGCGCGGTTGGGGGAGTAGCCGAGCTGGTTCATCGCGCGCAGGACCCGTTCGCGGGTGTCGGGACGGACGTGCTCCGAGCCCGCCGCCACGCGGGACACCGTCTGAGCGGAGACTCCCGCCAGGCGGGCCACGTCGCTCATCGACGGCGCTCCCTGCGCGCCCCGGCTCTGCCCTGGCATGGCGAGAGGCTATCAGGAGTGTCAGGGGTTTCCACATCCTGACGTTGTGGTGACGTTATCACAATGATCCTCCTCAGGGAGTGATGAACCTAGGAATTGTCGGTGATATGTCTAGCGAAGTGGGCTCCCATCTAGTATGTTAACGTCACCACGCAGACGTTGCACTGCTGCGCGTCCTCTGTTCCCGTCAACCCCCTGGGGAGCCGAACAATGATCGTTCCGAGACACTTCGAGG
Source organism: Actinomyces acetigenes (assembly GCF_031296635.1). Taxonomy (NCBI): domain Bacteria; kingdom Bacillati; phylum Actinomycetota; class Actinomycetes; order Actinomycetales; family Actinomycetaceae; genus Actinomyces; species Actinomyces acetigenes. The sequence continues at coordinate 7,124 of NZ_JASPFC010000016.1, read as the reverse complement.
ACCTCGATGTCCTCCACGAACACACGCTGCCGCCACGCTCCTACTACGTGCCCGCATCCCGTCCCATCGCCACCAGCCCCTGGAGGCGGGAGGACTCCGACCGCTTCCACCTGCTCAGCGGCCAGTGGGCCTTCCGCTACCTGCCCAGCATCCACGAGCTGACCGAGCCCTTCTGGGAGCAGGGCGCCCCCGCCGCCACGGTCGACGGCGACGAGCCGGGCCAGGCGACCCCCGTCCGCCTCCCGGAGGGCTTCACCATGATTCAGGTGCCCAGCACCTGGCAGCACCTGGGCTACGACCACCACCAGTACACCAACGTCCGCTACCCCATCCCCTTCGATCCGCCCTACGTCCCCCAGGACAACCCCTGCGGTGCCTACATCCGCGACTTCGACTACACCCCGGACCCCGCTGCCCCCAGCACCTACCTGACCTTCGAGGGCGTGGACTCCTGCTTCTACGTGTGGCTCAACGGCACCTACGTCGGCTACAGCCAGGTCTCCCACGCCTCCGCAGAGTTCGACGTCACCGAGCTCGTCCGCCCCGGCGCCAACCGCCTGGCCGTCCTGGTGCTCAAGTGGTGCGACGGCACCTACCTGGAGGACCAGGACAAGTTCCGCACCAGCGGCATCTTCCGCGACGTCTACCTCCTGAGCCGCCCGGCCGCCGTCCTGTTCGACTACGTCACCACCACCTCGCTCGGCCCGCTGGCCGGCACCGGCCTCGACGCCGCCCCAGCCACCGCCCTGGTCAGGATCCAGGGCGCCTACCGGGGCGGGGCCGTCCCTACCTGCGTCGAGCTCATCGACCACGCCGGCGCCGTGGTGGCCGCCGGCGAGCTGGAGCCCTTCGCCGGCGACGACGGCTACACCCACCGCGCCCGGCTCACCGTCGAGGCCCCCCACCTGTGGAGCGCCGAGGACCCCTACCTCTACACCCTGGTCATCACCACGCCGGGTGAGGTCATCACCGACCGGGTGGGCATCCGCGAGGTCGCGGTGAGCGACGCCGTCGTGCACCTCAACGGCCGGCCCATCACCCTGCGTGGCGTCAACCGGCACGACTCCGACCCGGTCACCGGACCCGTCGTCGACCTGGAGCACATGCTGTGGGACCTGCGCCTGATGAAGGAGCACAACATCAACGCGGTGCGCAGCTCCCACTACCCCAACGACCCGCGCTTCTACCAGCTGTGCGACGAGCACGGCTTCTACGTCATGTCCGAGGCCGACAACGAGAGCCACGGCACCCAGAGCCGCTTCCTGGCCGACCCCTCCTGGGACAACCAGGTCGAGCACTGGAACGAGCCCATCGCCGACAACCCCGAGTGGACCCAGGCCACCGTCGACCGCATGAGGCTGTGCGTCCACCGCGAGAAGAACCGCCCCAGCATCATCTCCTGGTCCGCCGGCAACGAGTGCTCCTACGGCTGCACCCTCGAGGCGGCCCTCTTCTGGGCCAAGGAGTTCGACCCCACGCGGCTGACCCACTACGAGAGCTCCTACTACCGGGACTCCAAGCGCCGCTACGACTACTCCTGCATCGACCTGTACAGCCGCATGTACCCGGCCATCGAGGAGATCCGCGACTACCTGGACTCCGACCCCGACAAGCCCTTCATCCTCGTGGAGTACTGCCACGCCATGGGCAACAGCCCCGGCGACCTCGAGGACTACTGGGAGATCATCCGGGCCGACGAGCGCATGTGCGGCGGCTTCGTGTGGGAGTGGTGCGACCATGCGGTCACCGCCGGGACCAGCGAGGATGGCCGGCCGATCCAGCTCTACGGCGGCGACCACGACGAGGCCGTCCACGACGGCAACTTCTGCGTCGACGGGCTCGTTTCGCCCGACCGCGTCCCCCACCCCGGCCTGGCCGAGCTCAAGAACGTCCAGCGCCCCGCCCGCGTCGTCGAGTACGACCAGGAGGAGGGCCTGCTCACCATCCACAACGACCTCGACCACACTGACCTGTCCCAGTACCTGCGCATCTCCTACGAGGTGCGCTGCGACGGCGTCGTCGTGGACCGCGAGGACCTCGACCTGGTGGAGCCCGTCCCACCGCACACGAGCGTCATGCTGCGCTGCGAACCGAAGGTCCCGCCCACCGGGCGCTGCCACCTGCTGGTCACCTACCGGCTCGCCCGCCCCGACACGCTGCGGGCCGCCGGCCACATCCTGGGCTTCGACGAGATCGCCCTGCGCAACGCCGACAGACGCCACCGGTGGGTCGCCGCGCTCGCCGACCGCCCCATCGGCGAGACCCGCCTGCCGGTCAGGCGGGAGGGCACCCGGATCGAGGTTGACAGTGACGGGCTCAGCTGCGCCATCGACACGCGCACCGGCCTGCCCGTGTCCCTGTCCTCGGAGGACCGCGAGCTCCTTCAGCGCCCGGTGGAGCTCAACATCTGGCGGGCACCCACCGACAACGACCGCCACGCGCGCCTGGAGTGGGAGCGCGCCCACTACCACCAGGCCGCGGCCCGCGCCTACGGCGTCGACGTCGACGAGAAGCCCGGGCGGGTCACCGTCAGTGCCGACGTCGGCCTCGTGGCGCCCTCGGTCCAGCCGGCCCTGCGTGGACGGCTCGTCTGGACCCTCACCGACGACGGCGTCCTGAGCTTGAGCCTGCGACTGCGCCGGACACTGGGCTTCCCCAGCCTGTCGCGCCTGGGACTGCGCCTCTTCCTGCCCGAGTCCATGAGCCAGGTCGACTACTACGGACTGGGACCGCAGGAGAGCTACGTCGACAAGCACCGCGCCAGCTACCACGGGGCCTTCAGCGCCGACGTCGTCGACCTCCACGAGGACTACATCAGGCCCCAGGAGAACGGCAGCCACGCCGACTGCAACAAGGTCCTCCTCTCCGGAGGCGGGCTGAGCCTGGCGGCCGTCGGGCCGACCCCCTTCTCCTTCAACGCCTCCCGCTACACGCAGGAGGAGCTGGCCGCGCGGCGCCGCAACACCGAGCTGACGCCGTCGGGCAGCACCGTCCTGTGCCTGGATGCCGCCATGGCCGGCATCGGATCCAACAGCTGTGGGCCCGCCCTGCGGCCCCGCTACCAGGTCGACAGCCAGGAGCTGGGGATGGAGCTCCATCTCCTGCTCAACCCCCTCATCACCCACACCAGCACTCACAACGAGGTGAAGCCATGAGCAGCGAGTCCGCCGCCAAGAAGGTCGGCGCCCCCACCGCAGGAAGCGGCCTGGAGGCGGCCAGTGAGAGGAAGTACCTGAGGTGGTACAACAAGGTGGGCTACGGATCGGGCGACGTCGCCGGCAACGTCGTTTACGTCCTGCTGACCTCCTTCGTCATGATCTACCTGACGGACACCGTCGGGCTGGATGCGGGCGTCGTCGCCACGCTTCTGATGGTCTCCCGCATCTTCGACGGATTCTCCGACCTCATCTTCGGGACGCTGCTGGACCACACCAACACCCGGATGGGTAAAGCTCGCCCGTGGATGCTGTGGGGGTTCGTGGGCTGTGCCATCCTGATCATCGCGATCTTCGCGATCCCCACGAGTCTGGGGAACACTGCTAAGTACGCCTGGTTCTTCATCGCCTACACGCTGCTCAATGCCGTCTTCTTCACGGCCAACAACATCGCCTACTCCTCTCTCACCGCGCTCATCACCCGCAACGGGGCCGAGCGTGTGCAGATGGGCTCCATCCGCTTCATGTTCGCCTTCGGAACGAACCTGCTCATCCAGAGCGCCACCGTGGGCGGTGTGGCCCTATTCGGCGGCGGCGCCGTCGGCTGGCGGACGATGGCGATCATCTACGCGCTGCTCGGCCTGGCGGTTAACACGCTCTCAGTGTTCTCGGTCAAGGAGCTGCCGCCCGAGGAGCTTGAGGAGGAGCCCGAGGAGGACAAGCTCTCGGTGGGTGAGTCGGCCAAGATGCTCGTATCCAACAAGTACTACCTCATCATCCTCATCGTCTTCCTCCTCACCCAGATCTTCACGGCGATGCTCAACATGGGCATCTACTTCATGAAGTACGTGCTGGGCGATGCGGACCTGCTGAAGACCTTCGCCTGGTCCATCAATGTTCCCCTCATGATCGGGCTCCTCATCACGCCGTTGGTGGTGAGTCGCTTCGGCGGCATGTACCGGATCAACATCATTGGCTATGTCATCGCGACCCTGGGGCGGCTCGGGGTACTCGTGGCCGCATACATGGACAGCCTTGCGCTCATGCTGTTCTTCTCCGGGGTCGCGGCTCTGGGTATGAGCTCGCTGCAGGGCACGCTCAACGCCCTCATCGCCGAGGCCTCGGAGAACACCTGGCTGCGCACGGGCAAGCGCATCGACGGGCTCATGTTCTCCTGCACCTCGCTCGGTGTGAAGGTGGGCGGAGGGCTCGGCGCGGCCATCTCCGGGTGGCTGCTGGCCGCCGCCGGGTACGACGGGAACCTCAAGGTCCAGCCGGAGTCCGCCATCCAGATGATCTACGTCATGTACGTGTGGTTGCCGCTCGCGGCCAACGCGCTCATCCTCTTCCTGCTCATGCGGCTCGACGTCGAGAAGGTCAACACCCGGCTCAAGGAGGAGGCCGACGCGCGGGCCGAGGTGGAGGTCGGCGCCGGGGCGACCGGCGGGGGCTCCGTGGCCACGGGGCGGACCGGTGACGCCGTCGGCGGTAGCGATGCCGTCGGAAGCTCGGATGACGCGGCGGGCACTGGCGAGAGCGAGGACTCGACGAGCTGAGGCTGCACGAGCGGCTCGACTCATGGGTGGGGGCGAGGCTGAGGCGACGCCGACGGCGCGCCCTCGCCCCCTCACGTGTGCAGTGAGTAGGCCCGGAGGCGGCTCGGGTGGGCCGGGGTGGTGGCTGCGGTTCGCGCCGGGGACGTACTTTCCGATCGAGGACTGCGTTTCCCTACAGGCTACTGGGGTCTCCCCGTCGCCATCTGGGGGACAGCGCAGTCCTGGTGGCGAAAGTAAGACCTCGATGGGGGCGGCGGCTCCCGCAGCGGGGGCGGCTGGGCCAAGATGGAGCCATGCGCGACCTGAACGACCTGACCCGCCCCACCGTCCCCTCCGGCGCCATCCAGGAGCGCATGCTTGCTGAGACCGAGGAGCGCCGCGGCGTCGTCGGCCCGGCACCGGCCCTGCTTGACGACGCCGGAGCCCCCACCGCCCTGCGCACCGCCCTGGGTGAGGTCGTCGCCGAGCTGGCCCCGCAGATCGTCGAGCTCTCCCATGACATCCACGACCACCCCGAGACCGGCTACGAGGAGCACCACGCCGTGGCCACGGTCGCCGAGCTCCTGCGCCGCCACGGCATCGAGCCAGAGGTCGGCGTCTACGGCATGGACACCGCCCTGCGTGCCGAGATCCCCGGGGCCGGGGACGCGGACGCGGCGGTCGGAGGCGCCGGCGAATCAGTCGGCACCATCGCCATCCTCGCCGAGTACGACGCCCTGCCCGGTATCGGCCACGGCTGCGGCCACAACGTCATGTGCGCCAACTCCGTGGGAGCCTTCCTCGCCCTGGCCTCCCTGGCCCGCACCCGCCCCGGCGCCCTGCCCGGCCGCGTCGTCCTGCAGACCACGCCCGCCGAGGAGAACTCGACGGCCAAGGAGATCCTGGCCGTGCGCGGCATGCTCGACGGCGTCGACGCCGCCATCCAGACCCACTCCTACGCCCACGACGTCACCCACCAGACCTGGCTGGGCGTGCGCCGCCTGCGCGTCATCTTCCACGGCGTGCCGGCCCACGCCGCCTCCCAGCCCTTCATGGGCCGCAACGCCCTGGACGCCGCCACCCTGGCCCTGACCGGCATCGGCTTGCTGCGCCAGCAGATGCTCCCCATGGACCGCCTCCACGCCATCATCACCGACGGCGGCCAGGTCCCCAACATCATCCCCGAGCGCACCGAGCTGTCCATCATGGTGCGCTCCAAGTACCTCGAGACCCTCAAGGAGATCGCCGAGCGGGTCGAGGAGCTCCTCCACGGCGCCGCCCTCATGACCGGCACCGGCGTCGAGATCCTCACCTCCGAGTACTGCAACGAGGTCCCCGTGCGGGACAACGGCCCCCTGTTGACCTCCTGGGTGCGCTCCCAGCGCGAGCGCGGCCGCGACCCCCTGGCCGCCGGCGTCCTGTCCGAGACGATCGCCGCCGGCACCGACTTCGGCAACGTCTCCCAGCGCATCCCCGGCATCCACCCGCTCATCAAGGTCACCGACCGGCCCGACGTCGCCCTCCACACCCCCGCCATGACCGAGGCCGCCGGCGCCCCCACCGGGGACGCGGCCGCGCTCGACGGCGCCTACGGGCTGGCCGCAGTCGCCCTGGACTGGCTGCACGACGCCGAGCTGCGCCGGGCCGTGCGCGCCGACTTCGAGGCCAGCGGCGGGGCGATCGACGTCGCCGACTTCTGGGAGGAGTGAGGCGGGCTCAGGCCGCCCCGGCTGCCCCAGTCGCGTTGGCTCTCAGACCGCCGGGCGGCGGATGAGCAGCGCCCCGGGGTCGATGCGCACCCGCATGCCCTGCGTGGGTGCCAGCAGGTCGCCGTCGACCTCCACCAGGGCCGGCGCCGAGAGCCGGACGGCCACCTCCCCTCCACGGCGCAGCATCACCCGTCCCAGGGAGCGGCCCGACTCGGAGTAGCGCGCCGCATAGGGCGGCAGCACCTGGCGCGCCAGCGAGCTCCAGCCCGCCAGACCGGCCACCGTGTCGATGACAGCGACGTCGAGCATGCCGTCGTCGGTGCGCGCCTGCGGCAGCAGGGTAATCCCGGCCGGCAGGCGCCCGCCGTTGGCCACCAGCAGGTTGCGGGCCCTCAGGCGCTCCACGCGCCGTGCGCCGGCCTCGTCCCGGAGGCTGAGCACCAGGTCCATGCGCGGCGAGCCCAGGTTCTCCATGGCCGCCAGCGCGTAGGCGCCCCAGCCGACCCGCGCCTTGAGGGCAGGGCGCGTGGAGGCCACCAGTCCGGCGTCGAAACCGATCCCGGCCACCACCATGCAAGCGTGCTCGTCGCCGAGTGTGGGCCGGGTCCACTGATGCGCCCTGCGGGTCGCCCTGTGGATCGTGCGCACGGCCCGGGCCGCCTCAGCCGACAGCTGCCGGGAGTCGGCCGGTGCGACCGGGGCGGGCGGGGAGTCCGGCGGGGCTG
>NZ_JASPFC010000015.1:0-79349 GCF_031296635.1 Actinomyces acetigenes | reverse complement strand
GCGCCCGGCCAGGTCCTCGACGCCGTCGGCTGCGGCCCGCGCCGTGGCCAGGGCGGTGGCGGCCGCCTCCAGCGCCTCCTTGGCGGCGGGGACATCCATGCCGTCACTGGCGCGCTGGGCCTCCTCAAGCCGGGTGGCACAGGCGTCTCGCTCCCGGACGGCGCCGCTGAGTGCCTCGTCGGCCTGCCGCTGCTGCTCCTCGGCGGCCTCGACCTGCTGACGGGTGGCGCCGTCGGTGCCGGCGGTGGCGGGGGAGGGGTGCGTGGTCGAGCCGCACACGGGGCAGGGCTCGCCCTCGGTGAGCTCACCGGCGAGCGCCCCGGCGGTCCCGGAGATCCAGGCCAGGCGGGTGGCACGAACCCGTTCGGTCGCCTCCCGTGCGAGCGCCGCCGCCTGAGCGCAGGCGGCATCTCGCTGGGCGAGCTGGGCGCTGAGCTGCTCGACGGCGAGGGCGGCTCGGTGGCGCTCCTCGGCGCGGGTGCGGCGGTCTTGAAGGCCGTCAAGGCGTTCGTGGGCGGCGCGCGCAGCCTCCAGCGTCTCCACCAGGGCGGTGCGCTGCGTGGGGCGCTCGGCGAGCTTCTCCGCGCGCTGCTCCAGGTCGGCGGCGGCGCGCTGCAGCTCCGCCTCCCGCTGCTGCAAGGCGCTTTCGCGCTCGGGGAGGCCGGCCTCGAGGTTCACGAGGGCCTCGAGCTGCCCGTGCTCGCGACGGCAGCGGTGCGCCAGGTCGTCGAGGTCGTCGGTGCTCAGGGCCTCAGCTTGGGTCTTCTCGGATACGTCGGCCGCCACAGGGGGCTCTGCCGCGTCCGAGTTCTGTGGGGCCGTGTCCACTTCGGCATCGCCGGCCCTCGCCTCGCTGGGATCGGCCTCGAGGGCGGTGAGCTGGCGCTCCGCCTCACGGACCAGGGGCTCGACGAGGGCGGCGGGCGTCAGAGCGGCACCATGACTGTCAGCATCGCGGCCGGTGGCCTCCTCCACGCTGCCGGCACTGGTGACGCCGGCCTGTTCGGCCAGGTGGGCCAGTCCGCTCTGGTCGGCACGGGCGGCCAGTGCGGCGACGGCCTGCTGGGCGCGGTGACGGGCGGCCTGCTCGGCGACCAGGTAGGGCCGCACCCGGGAGGCGCGCTCGGCGGCCTGGAGACGCCGGGCGTCATCGGCCTCCTGCTCGGCACGCTCAGCCAGCCGCTCATTCTCCTCAATGAGGGCCCGGCGCCGCTCCAGGAGGTCGTGGAGACTCTGGGCCTCCTCACGAGCCGACTGGGCCCGAGTGAGGGCCGTCCCCGCGGCCTCAGCCCGAGTATCGGCCAACGCGACTCGGTTGCGGGAGGCCTCTAGCACCTGGGCGCTGACGCGGCGAAGAACCACCAGGTTCGGGGCGGCGCTGGCCATCGCCGCTTCCAAGGCCTGGGCCGGTGCCTGGGCAGGGGCGGCGTCGGCCTTCTTCGACTCCGCGCGGTCGGCGTCGTGAACAGGCAGCGGCAGTGCCTCCTGGGTCCCTTCGGGCGGGGCCTCCGGCGACGAGTTATCCGGTGACGACTCCTCTGGGTGAACCGCCCGAGCGGCGTCGTCGGTCTCCTCACCGGCATCTGCGGTCTCAGTGGGGGAGGGGACCTCGGTGAGGAGGGGGTGCCGGCCCAGGGAGGCGACCTGACCGCGCAGGTCGGATGCGGCCTGCTCGACCCGCCGGGCCCCGTCCCGGGAGGCCTGGATGAGGCCGTCCTGGATGGCGTCGTAGATGCCGGTGCCGAAGACGTCCTTGAGGAGGTGCTGGCGCTCGGAGGAGTCGGCGCGCAGGAACCGGGCGAACTTGCCCTGCGGCAGGACGACCGTCTGCGTGAACTGCTCCCGGCTTAAGCCCACGGCGCGCGCGATCTCCGCGTCGGCGTCACCCACGCGGGTGACGGGCTCGTCGAGCGGCTCCCCACCGACCTCAGCCAGGTGCCAGAGCTTGACGGTGCCGTTCTGGGTGGTGGTTCCCTGGCCGCGCCGCTTGGCTCGCTCGTAGGTGGGGGTGCGGCGCACCCGGTAGACGCCGGCACCGGTGGAGAAGACGAGCTCGATGACGCTCTCGGTGTGCGGGCCCACGAGGGTGGAGCGAATGCGCTCCTTGGAGGAGTCGGCCGAGTCGGCCACGTCCCCGTAGAGGGCGAAGACGATCGCGTCGATGATGGTGGTCTTGCCCGACCCGGTGGGGCCGGTGAGCAGGAAGCGGCCGGAGGCACCCACCGCGTCGAAGTCGATGTGCTCCCGCCCCGCGTAGGGGCCGATGCCGGTCATGGTCAGGGAGTGGATCCTCATCGCTCGCTCCTCGCGCTGGCCAGGGCGGACTCATAGGCGCTGCGCAGGACGCTGCGCTCGGAGGGCTTGGGGGCGCGCCCGCAGACGTCGTCGAAGAAGTCCTCGGTGATGCGCAACGGGTCGGCCGTGGCGGTGACGGCGATGCGCTCGCGGGCGGTGCGCGTGGGGGCCTCGTGCTGGAAGGCCAGGAGGCTGCCGAAGCGCTCCTTGAGGGTGGCCAACGCGCCGGGTGGCCGCTCGCCCTGGAGGATGACGCGCACCCAGGCGCCGGTGGCGTCGTCGAAGGCGGGGGAGAGGAGCTCGGGCATGGTGCCGGTCAGGGTGCGCACCTGGTGCAGGACCGGGGTGGGGATGCGCTCCAGCCCGGTGACGCCGTCGGTGCCCAGGTCCAGCAGGACGGAGGACTTGGTGGTGGCACTGCGGGCGCCTTCGGCCTCGTCGAAGGAGAAGGGCAGGGGTGAGCCGGAGTAGACCAGGCGCGGACCGGCTGGCCGGGTGAGCTCCTGGGGTCGGTGGAGGTGGCCGAGGGCCACGTAGTCCAGGCCGCCGCTGCGCTCGGCCAGGGGCGAGCCGCCCAGGGTGGTGAAGACCCCGGAGGGCACGGAGTCGACGCCGCCGACGCGGATGTCCCGCTCGGACTCGCAGGCCTCACCGCCGATGACGAAGGCGTGGGCCATGAGCAGGCTCGGCAGGCGCCGGCTGCGGCCTGCGCGCAGGCGGTCCAGGTCCGCTGCCACGAGGCGCAGGGCGGCGGAGACGACGGCCTCGTGGGAGCGGGGCAGGCGCGGGCGCTCTGGCGGGTCGGATTGGGAGGCGGCATCCCCGCTCTCGGCCTGGTCTTCCCCTGCTGTGTGCTTCGCGGGGGTCACCTCGCCGAGGCGTTCGGCGAGGAGGGGCGGGAGGAGCTCGCGGGCGGCGTCGGGGTCGAGGTAGGGCAGGGCGTGGACGATGGCGGCATCGTTGCCCTCGGCGTCGGGCAGGATGATGCCGCGGTCGAGGCCGGCGGTGCGGGCCCGGATGATGAGGCCCTCGCGCATGAGGTCGGCGGCGAAGCCGAGGCGGCGGGCGGAGTCGTGGTTGCCGGGGGTGAGGACCACCCGGGTGCGCTCGGTCAGGCGGCGCAGCGTCTCATCGAGGAGGGCGACGGCGTCGTTGGGCGGGATGGCGCGATCGTAGACGTCCCCGGCGACGAGAACGGCGTCGACTGACTCGGTGGTGACGAGCTCGACGAGGTGGTCGGCGAAGGCGGCGTGCGCGTCATCGAGCACGCGCCCGTGGAAGGTGCGCCCCAGGTGCCAGTCGGAGGTGTGGAGGATCCGCATGCCGACACTGTCTCACAGCCCACCGACATCAAAGACGGCGCCCTGTGACGGTTAGTCGCCAGTCTTCTGGCCCTGGTTCTCCTCGGTGCCGTTCTGCTCATCCTCTTCGGAGTCCGACGGCGTCTTAAAGAGTTTCTCCGCATCCTCAATTCTTCCAGCGACGCGATATGCTACAGCGAGTAAAATCTGTGTCTCTAAGGTATCAGGGTGTCTAGTTCCGAGAATGCGACTGCGACCTTGCAAGGCAAGCTTGCAATGTGAAATTCCTTTATTTATTTGTTTTGTGGAAAAATATTCAAAGGCGAGGTTGTGGTGCAGAGATAATAGGCTTGGATGCAGGGGGTCCATGTATATTTTGCATAACTCTAATGTATTCTTGTTTAGTTCTATAGCTTCAAGTTGTCTGTCTACAAGGAAATACATGTAGGCGAGGTTAACGCGAGTCTCAATAACATTCGATGTCGCTACTCCTTGCATGTGTGCGAAGGATGCAAGATTTTGCTCTAATAGGGAGGCGGATTTCCTGTACTCTCCAGATTTACTATAAAATACGGCGAGATTGGTGCGTAATTCAAATAGCGTAGGAGATTCTGCAGGTAGAATTCGTTCACCTTCAGAGAGGGCTGCTTTTTGCAGCTGGATAGCTTCTGAAATGTTGCCGGCTGCTAGATTGCACGATGCTAGACCTTCCTGAATTGTGAGGCATAGGACTTTATCCAAGAGTGTTGTGCGTGCGGCTTCCTTAGCGCACTCTTTGAGTAGGCCGAGTGCTTTCGTGTTCTGGCCGACATGATGATAGGCCATGCTCAGTTTAATTTTGCACCTAATTGTCTCAGGAGTGTTCGGCCCAAGGTCGTTGCGACATTCTTTCATTGTGGATTCGAGTAGGCGAACAGAATCGTCAAACCTTCCGGCCAGCATGTAGGAGTCTCCAAGATTAATTTTTACTGCAAGAATTTTTGCACTGTCTTGGGAGGTCGTTTCGAGTACTTTAATGCTGCGTTCTTGGCAGTTGATGGCTTTGTCGATCATTCCGAGAGATTCGTAAGAGGAGGCCAGGTTATTTAACGTGCCCGAGACTTCCATTGAATTCTGTTGTGAGACATAAACTAGAAGATTTTTCTTGAATATGGGGGAGGCAAGGTCGGGACGACCGGCGTCCTGGTAGGCGCTAGCCAGATTGTTTTGCAAAATGAGGGAGTAGTGGTGAGTTCTTCCCAGTATTCTGGTAATTTTTGCTACCGTTTTGTCGAGAGAGAATGCTACTTGCGGCATCCAGTCATCTGACAAATGGTTAAGGGTTCTCGCTGCCACTTCCACGATACCGGGGTGAGACAGTATAATTTGTGAATAGTACTGTGATGTAATGGATTGGAGTTGTTCTACTAGGTCAAGTGTGTCTTCGCGACCCTCTTCAATATTCTTGGGGTCGTTAATTCTGGCGTTGTTGAGAAGGCTGATTACTGTGTTGACCGCCCTAGTTTCAACTATTTTGTCTCCGAACTGATTCTCCCGAAATGATTGACATTGAAGACGATGTGCAAAAATTTTCCTACTGTCATGTGTTTTTTGGAAGATGGATCTACTGATAAGAAATGAGGTGACATCTCTGACGATTTTTGGGTTATCGCTAAAGTTAAACAGCCAGCGGGTTGGTACGCCAGAAGCGGCAAGAAGGGATATCGTGCTGAGAAGTGATATAGCGATGCTCTCCTGTTGAGGGTGCTGGGTTCTGAGCTGCTCCAAGGCCTGTTCGTACGCCATGAATAGCGCGACGCCGACAGCCTCTGGGTAGTCATCGCCCTCGAGGCGACTGATGCTTGACTCGAGCGGGTGGGTGCTCAATCTTATGAAATACTCTGATAGGGAGTAGTGTCCCCACTTGGCTGTTGCTGCGGCTTGGGTCACGGCGACAGGGAGGTCGCCAAGCGCGTCCGCGATCTGATCTGCTGCATCGCGGTCAGTGTCGCCAGTGCGTCCGCAGAGAAGAGCGATCGACTGCTCCCGTTCAAAGACGTCGACCGTCAACGGAAGCCATCCCAAACTGTCCCAGTCGAGGTGGCGCGTCGTGGTGATGATGACCCGGACTCCGCTGCCCTCGGGGATGAGGGCTCGCAGGTCGTCGAGGTTCTCCACGTTGTCGAAGACGAAAAGGCGGTCCTCCGCATCTGCTGAGCGCAGCTGATCCAGGAATCGCTGAACAATAGTCTCCGGAGGAATGTCCTTCGGTGCATCGATACCGATGCGCAGTGCGAGCTCGTAGAGATCGGCAATGAGTTCCTTACGTGAGCCTGCATTGATCCATGCGACTAGGGGCCAGCACTCCTCTTCGCACCTGGCTGCCACCACGGCGGCCAACTGTGTCTTGCCGCTTCCTCGCATCCCCGTCAGCACTGTACGAGGCTCGGCGCGGGTGAAGATGGCATCGAAGAGCTCATCCTGCCCTTCTCGCTTGATGAAGCCTGCGGCGACCCTGGGGCGGCTACCGAAGCGAATCCGCGTGGGTAAGGCAGGTCGGCCCTGCGGGATCGCGCTATGGATCTCCTTGATATCCGTAGCCATAGCCCCCAGCAGCCCGTGAGTCTCTGCTTGTCCCTCCAGCAGTTGCTCCTGCCCGACAAGTAGCTGTTCCTGGCCTGCGAGCAGCTGCTTGAGCGCAGCGATGTCGAAAGCCCGCGAGCCTGGAGCGTGACGGATGAACTCGTCGGCGACGATGCGGGTCAGGTCATCGAAGAAGGACTCGGCCGCCGCCTCGACGTTCTGGCGGCGACCAGCCGTCCGCCGTTGGAGATAGGTCTCGAAGTTGTCCGGGAACCGCACCGCCTTCAGGACTGTGGCGTCGTCCCCGCTGAGCTCCTTGAGTGCCATCTCCATCTCGGTGACGGCTCCAGCCAGGGCGGATTGAGTGGCTCCGGTCCGCTCGTATCGTTCGCCGGCGTTGTCCACCTGCTTCTGAAGCTGGGCCTTGATAGACGCCTCCAGCGTATTCTCCTGTCCACCTCGCCCCTGCTGCAGACGTCTCAGGCTGCGCCATGCGTTGAGGGCCTCGCCAGGCAGCGATGCCGCGCTGCTCCATGAAGGATCGACGGCCACAGCGGCTCCGCGCATGAGCAGCCCGGTGATGCTGGCAGACAGGACAGCGAGGGAGAGGGGATCGGCCATGCCGCTATCGTACAAGCGGTCAGCGGCGCCGAAACCGAATTCTCACGGCGTCCCGAAGAGCTTCCTCGCCTCCCCGGCTCTCCCCGCGGCAAGGTAGGCATTGGCGAGGTGATTGCGGGTGTTGAGGGTAAGGGGGTGGTGGGGGCCTAGAAAGTAGGTGCAGTCGGTGAGGGTCTGCTCGAACAGGGGGATGGCCTCGTGGAGCCTGCCGGCGGCTTGGTAGGCGCCGGCGAGGTTGTTACGCGTGTTGAGGGTGTCGGGATGGTGGGGACCCAGAACGTAGGTGTGGTCGGTGAGGGTCTGCTCGAACAGGGGGATGGCCTCACTGAGCCTGCCGGCTGCCTGGTAGGCGCCGGCGAGATTGTTGCGCGAGGTGAGAGTTCGGGGGTGGTGGGGCCCTAGAATGCGGGCGGAGTCGTCAAGGGTCTGCTGGAGCAGGGGGATGGCCTGATCGAGTCTGCGGGCTGCCTGGTAGGCGCCGGCGAGATTGTTGCGCGAGGCTAAGGTGTCGCGGTGGTCGGGCCCCAGAATACGGGTGCGGTCTTCGAGGTTCTGCTGGAGCAGGGGGATGGCCCGGTCGAGTCTGCCGGCTGCCTGGTAGGCGCTGGCGAGGTTGCCGCGCGAGGCCAAGGTCTCAGGATGGTGGGAACCCAGGACTCGGATGAAATCGGTGAGGTTCCGTTCGAACAGGGCGATGGCCTCGTTGATCCGGCCGGCTGCCTGGTAGGCGCCGGCGAGCTTGTCCCGCCAGGCCAAGGTTTCCGGATGGTCGGGGCCCAGGACGCGGGTGAAGTCGGTGAGGTTCCGTTCGAACAGGGCGATGGCCTGGTCGAGTCTGCCGGCTGCCTGGTAGGCATTGGCGAGGTTGCCGCGCGAGGTGAGGGTGTCAAGGTGGTCGGGACCCGCGAGACGGGCGAAGTCGGCGAGGTTCTGCTCGAAGAGGGCGATGGCTTTGTCGAGCCTGCCTGCTTCCCGGTAGGTGCCGGCGAGATGGTCGCGTGAAGTGAGGGTACGGGGGTCGTGGGGGCCCAGGACGCGGATGGAGTCCTCGAGGTTCTGCTCGAACAGACGGATGGCTTCGTCGAGCCTGCCCGCTTCCCGGTAAGCGCCGGCAAGGTTGCCGCGCGAGGTGAGAGTGACAGGGTGAGCAGGTCCCAGGGCACGGGTGCGGTCTTCGAGGTTCTGCTCGAACAGACGGATGGCTTCGTCGAGCCTGCCCGCTTCCCGGTAGGCACTGGCGAGCGTGCTACGTGAGGTGAAGGTGTCGGGGCGGTCAGGGCCCAGAATGCGGATGAAGTCGGTGAGGTTCTGCTCGAACAGGGCGATTGCCTCATCCAGTCTGCCCGCATCCCGGAAGGCGCCGGCGAGACTGTGGCGTGAGGCCAAGGTTTCAGGGTGGTCGAGGCCCAGGGTGCGGGTGCGGTCTTCGAGGTTCTGCTCAAAGAGGGAGATGGCTTCGTCGAGCCTGCCCGCATCCTGGTATACGCCGGCGAGCGTGCCGCGTGCGCTGAGGGTGTGTGGATGGTCGGGACCCGCGAGACGGGTGAATTCCTCGAGGTTCTCCTTGTACAGGGAGATGGCTTCGTCGAGCCTGCCCGCATCCCGGAAGGCGCCGGCGAGACTGTGGCGTGAGGCCAAGGTTTCAGGGTGGTGGGGGCCCAGGACTCGGGCGACGTCGTCGAGGTTCTGTTTGTACAAGGTGATGGCTTCGTTGAGCCTGCCTGCATCCCGGTAGGTAGCGGCGAGGTTGTTACGTGCGGCCGAGGCGCCGGGGCTGTCGGGACCCATGATGCGCATGGCGTCTGCGAGGATCTGCTTGAACAGGGTGATGGCCTCGTCGAATCGGCCCGCTTCCCAGTAGGTGTCGGCGAGATTATCGCGCGCGGTGAGGGTGCTGCGGTGGTCGGGGCCCAGGACGCGGCTGCGGCCGCTGAAAACCTGCTCGTACAGGGTGATGGCCTCCTCGAGCCTGCTGCTCGCTCTGTAAGCGCCGGCGAGGTTGAAACGTGAGGTCAGGGTGCTGGGGTGGTCAGGGCCCAGGACGCGGATGGAGTCCTCGAGGTTCTGCTCGTACAGGGCGATGGCTTTGTCGAGCCTGCCGCTCGCCCGGTAGGTGCCGGCGAGACTGTTGCGTGAAGCCAGGGTATCGGGGTGGTGGGGGCCCAAGACGTCGCAGGCCTGGGTCACGGAGTCAGTGAGACAAAGGGCTAGCTGCGACATCCCAAGGCTGGTCGCGTCGTGCAGTGTCTCGGCGAGCTTTGAAGACACCCGTGGCTCAGAGAATAATGAATGGGAGTGGTCCTGTGATGTGACTGAGAGAAACTGCTCGATGAGATGGTGGGGCTCGTCTCGCCGCTGTTCAACATTCTCTAGGCGGTCTATGTCAATCCGGCCGAGAAGTGTTGCAGCGCACCTACGCGCCTCACCGAGCTTCTTCTGGTCATTCAGGTAGGTTTCCCGGTACACGTGTCCCTGGAGCCAGTGAATAATGGTCTTGTTGCCGTCGCTGGATTCTTGGAAGATAGCGGCGCTCTTCAGGAAAGACAAGGTGTCGCGTACTGCATCGGAGTCGCCGTCGAGCTTTAAGAGCCAGTGAGTCGGCACTCCGGAAGCAGCCAGGAGGGACAGTGTGTTGAGGAGCGATACGGCGATCCTCTCCTGCTGAGGATGCGTGGTTCTGAGCTGCTCCAAGACCTGTTCATAGGCCATGAGCAGCGCCGTGCCGACGGCGTCGGGGTAGTTGGCACCCTCGAGGCGACTGATGCTTGACTCGAGCGGGTGATGACTGAGCCTGTCGAGGTAGCCGGATAAGGCGTATCCGCCCTGTTGTGTTGTCGCGGCGGCTTGGGCTATGGCGAGGGGCACGTCGCCCAGCGCATCCGCGATCCGGTCAGCAGCTTCGCGGTGAGTGTCGCCAGTGTGCTCGCACAGGAGGGCGATCGACTGCTCCCGTTCGAAGGCGCCCACCGTCAACCGCAGCCACCCCGGACCGTCCCAGTCGAGGTGGCGTGTGGTAGTGATGAGGGTCCGGACTCCAGCACCCTCGGGGATGAGGTCTCTCAGGTTGTCCGGATTCTCCACGTTGTCGAAGACGAAGAGGCGGTCCGCTGCCTCTGCTGAGCGCAGCTGATCCAGGAGGCGCTGAACAATGACCTCCAGAGGGATGTTCTTCGGTACGTCGATACCGATCCGCAGCGCGAGCTCGTAGAGGCCGACAAGGATCTCCTTGCGTGAGGTCGCATGAATCCACGCAACTAGGGGCCAGCCCTCCTCCTCGCACCTGGTTGCAACCGCAGCGGCCAGCTGAGTCTTGCCGCTTCCCCGCATCCCCGTCAGCACTGTGCGAGGCTCGGCGCGAGTGAAGACGGCGTCGAAGAGCTCATCCTGTTCCTGCCGCTTGACGAAACCTGCGGCGATCGCGGGGCGACTTCCGAAGCGAATTCGCGTAGGAGAAGCGGATGGGTGGCGTGTGGTCATGTTGCGGATCTCCCCGATGTCCTTGGGTGTCGTCCTCAGTGGCTCGTGAGGCTGTGCTTACCCCAGGGGAAGCTGTTCCTGCTCGGCCATGAGCTGTTTGAGTGCGTTGATGTCGAAGGCGGCGTGCGCGTCGTTGAGCACGCCGCTCGTGGAAGGTATGCCCCGGTGCTAGTTGAAGGCGTGGAGGAGATCCACATGCAGACACTGTCTCACAGCCTACTGACATCAATGATGACGCCCTGCGGTGTCAGTTGTCAGCATCCTGGGAGCGGCTGGAAAGTGGTCACCTCCCAAGAACTGCTAGATAAGAGCCGTGCTGGCTGCAATCAACCCGAAGATGACTCCCGGAAAGTTAGCTGCAGCCAGCGGTAGGTCGCGTTTCTCTTTGCATAGTCCATAAATGACCCACAACGTGCAGTTCACTGCTGCTACGGATGGCTGGATGAAGTCTCCCTTGTTACCGTGCAAGTTGCCGATAATTTGTGGAATGTACGACACGTACATCATCACTGACATCGCAGTTGCGACCCACCCGAGAGTCTGCATGCGCTTCTCTTTAGTTTGTGCGCGTTCCTCTTCCACTTGCGTCCCTTCTTGCGTGGTTGGTTTGCGGGAATGAGGGGTCTGATCGCAGGACGAAATAAGGGGTGAGGATGTTGGCTTGGGCGGCCGTTGCGCCTGTGAGTGACTCTCTTGTTTTATCTTATCGCGAGGATTGTGTATGCGGAATGCAGCGAATGTGTGATGTGTGTTGGAGGGTGTCGCCCCTCGAATCCGGGCTGTGCGTGTCAGTCTCGGGTTCCACAACGTGTCACTAATGTCCTGACATAGAACCGATATCTAGTGTCAGAGACATCATGCCCACGCGAGGAACGCTGACGTCAGGGAATAGAACTCGGCGTCAGGCGGCGATGGTGCCGGCGGAGACCAGGACGATGATGATCAGGCCCAGCAGC
This sequence comes from Actinomyces acetigenes, assembly GCF_031296635.1. NCBI lineage: Bacteria > Bacillati > Actinomycetota > Actinomycetes > Actinomycetales > Actinomycetaceae > Actinomyces > Actinomyces acetigenes. The sequence goes on along the minus strand of NZ_JASPFC010000015.1, from coordinate 68,137 downwards.
ACGCGGTAGACGAGGAAGGACGTGAACTTGTTGGAGGACACGAATCGCAGCAGCCAGGCGATGGTCGCGTAGGCGACGATGCCGGAGACGACGGTCGCGATAATGGTGGGCGTCCAGCCCACGGTGTCACTGATGGCGCCGGCCTCGGTGACGGCCTCCAGTAGTCCGGCCGCGACCAGGGACGGAATCCCCATGAAGAAGGACAGGCGCGTGGCAGTCACCCGATCGAACTTGAGGAACAGGCCGGCCGAGATCGTCGCCCCGGAGCGGGAGATGCCGGGGAGCACCGGGGACAGGGCCTGGAACGCACCGATGATGAGGGCGTCCTTGACGGTCACGTCCTTCATGCCCTTGGTGAGGTTCTGCTGGCGGTCGGCCAGCCACATGACTGCCGACCAGATGATGAGGGCCCCGGCGATCACCCACAGGGAGCGGACCGATTCCTCGATGAATCTCTTGAGCAGCAGCCCGACGACGGCCACCGGGATCGAGCCCAGGATGATGCCCCAACCGAGCGTGTAGTCGGGGTCCTGGCGGGCCTGCTTGTTGCTCAGGCCCCTGAACCAGGCGGTGACGATGCGGACAATGTCTGCCCAGAAGTAGATGATGGCGGCGAGGATCGCGCCGACCTGGATGACGGCGCTGAAGGCTGTTGTGCCTGGTTGAGTGATGTCGTGGCCGAGCAGTGTCTCGACGATGTTGATGTGTCCGGTGGAGGACACCGGGAGGAACTCGGTAATGCCCTCGACGATGCCGAGGAGGACGGCGTGCAGCCAGTGCAAAGGGACTCCTGGGGTGGATGGGTTGTGGACTCATGGCAGGTTACCGGCGCACGAGGTGGGGGGAACGGCCGGGGCACTGTGGTACCCGCCGCAGCGGTGGCGGTTCAGCCGTGCGGCGACACCGGGGCAAAGGCCCAACTCTGTGGCCGCGTATCAGTTTGTGCCCCTTTTATAACGTTAGAGGCGTGGCAAGCCCAGCCCGTGTGATCCCGGCGTGTGGCCGGGGAGTGGTCGCTTCCGCCATGCGGTGTCCAGTAGCCCCCCATCCTCGTGCGGCGTGGCGCTAGCCCTTACCTAAGGTGTCCTGGCTCACTTTTGCGTGTTTTAGATCTTTTAGATCTTTTATAACTTCGGGGCGCACTGATGTCCAGCAGAAGGGAACGTCGGCTCAACCGGAGCCGGCTCAGTCCGTCTCGGCGCTCAGGTGGTGCAGGGCGACGTCGTGCAGCAGCGAGTTCGTGGCCACTGCGTTGCCCCCGAAGGGGCCGGGCTCGCCGTCGAGGGATGTGAAGCGTCCGCCCGCCTCGGTGACCACGGGCACGAGCGCCGCCATGTCGTAGAGCTCGAGATCGGGTTCGGCGGCCAGATCGACGGCGCCCTCGGCCACGAGCATGTAGGACCAGAAGTCCCCGTAGGCACGGGTGCGCCAGCACGACTGCATGAGCCCCAGCATTCCGCGCAGCCGCTTGGTCTGGGCCCACCCCGACAGCGAGGAGTAGGACATCGAGGCCCGAGTGAGGTCGTCGACGCCGGACACCGACAGCCGCCGCGCCGAGCTCAGGGACCGCCCGGTCCAGGCCCCGCCGCCGGACACGGCCCACCAGCGCCTCCCCAGCGCGGGGGCGGAGACCAGCCCGACGACGCACTGGCCGTCCTCGATGAGGCCGATGAGCGTGGCCCACACGGGCACGCCCCGCACGAAGTTCTTGGTTCCGTCGATCGGGTCGATGACCCACTGGCGCGAGGAGTGCCCGGTGGTGGGCATCTCCTCACCCAGGACGGAGTCGCGCCCGCGCGCCCGCCCCAGCTGCTCGCGGATGACGCGCTCGGCCTCCTTGTCGGCCTCGGTGACCGGCGTGAGGTCCGACTTGGTCTCCACGGTGAAGTTGCCGGCGTCGAAACGGGCCAGGGTGAGGCTGTCCACCTTGTTGGCGATCGTGTGCGCCAGGTGCAGGTCGTCGCGCCAGCGCCGCTGCTTGGTCGGGGGCGCCGTCGGTGCGGCGGGCGCCGCTGCCGGTGAGGGCACCGCGGGCGGTTCCGGAAAGACGGGGCGCTGTGGGCGGGGAGTCTCGCTCATGGCACCACGGTAACGGGGGAGCGGGCTCGGTGAGACTCCACCGTCGTCGGGCGCGCCACTCGGCAGGCCGCAGGGTGTGGGCCGAGTCGTTACCTCGCCGTGAGATCCCATGCTGCGCGAGCGTCGCGGAGGAGAGGCGGGTTTTTCCCGTTATATTGCGGAAGAACGGCGTCGGTCATCGCACGGATAGGCGCCTTCGATTTGGCGGCCTGTTACTGGTTCGTTACGCTGACGAGTATGACCCAACCCGGGAGGCTCAATGCAGCATAATGCCGGTTTTACCAGGGATGACGTTGTCACAGCGGCCCTTGAGATCGGTGTGGACCGGTTCACGATGGGCAAGGTGGCGCGTCGGCTCGGGGTGAGTACGGCTGATCTGGGACGCACCGTCAGCTCGCGCGACGACCTGCTCGTGGCCTGCCTGGAGCGCGTGTCCGCCGATGCCACACTGCCTCCCACCGGCCTGAGCTGGCAGGACTACCTGCGCCGGCTCTCTGACTCGCTGTGGGACGTGCTCGACGCCCATCCCGGCCTGGACCACACCCTCATCAACCTGGCCTGGGCCTACGTGCCCTTCATGTCGGTGGCCAAGCGCGCCCACAACGCCCTGGTCTCCGGTGGCCTGCGCAGCGAGGACGCCTACCTGGCGCTCAACTACACCCTTTCGACGGTTCTGACTGCCCACCAGCAGGCGGTCGCCATGGCCGAGACCGTTGAGTCCGACCGTCATCCGGGTCGGAGGGAGCGCGGTATCGACGTCGCCACCCGCATGTGGGACGAGCGCTTCGGCGACTCGAGCGCCGCCCTGGGCATGCGCGGGCCGAACGAGCTGCACAGCGGCGACGACGCCGACCGCGTCCCCTTCCGCCCCAAGGAGTCCTGGCTGGACCGCGGTGCGATGGTCCCCAAGCTGGAGGTCATCATCGGCGGCTTCTCCAGCCTGAGCGACGTCCTGTCCGGCGCCGGGAGCAACGGCGCCTCACGGGGGCCATCCCCCGCATCACAGTCCAACGACACCAGGGAGTCCTCCGTGAACACTCTCGTACTCGTCTTCCACCCCAATATCTCCGAGTCCCGGGTCAACAAGGCCCTCGGGGCCGCGGCGGAGTCGCTCGGCGGCAACATCACCGTGCGCTACATGTACGACATCTACCCCGACTTCAACATCGATGTGGCCACCGAGCAGGCGGCCCTGCTGGGCGCCGACCGCATCGTGCTGCAGTACCCCATGTACTGGCTCTCCTGCCCGCCCCTGCTCAAGAAGTGGCTCGACGACGTCCTCACCTTCGGCTGGGCCTACGGCTCGACCGGCACGGCCCTGCACGGCAAGGAGCTGCTGGTGGCCGTCAGTGTCGGCGGCGCCGGCAGCGCCTACGGCCGCGAGGGCGCGCACATCTACACGATCCATGAGTTCCTGCGGCCCATGCAGGGGACCTCGCGAGTTATCGGCACCAAGTACGCGGTGCCCTTCCTGTCGGTGGGCGCCCTGGAGATCACCGATGAGGCCATCGCTCGGCGCGCGCAGGACTACGCCGCGGTCCTCCAGACCCCCGAGCTCCCGCTGCTCGACATCTTCGGCTGAGACGCCCGTGAGACGTGCTGAGGGCCCAGGCCGGTTTCGCCGGTCTGGGCCCTCGGGCATGTAGCTGCCTGCCGGCGGGCTCAGCCGTGAGGCTCCAGCGCGGGCAGGTCCGTGGACTGCAGCGTGGCTGCGTAGTCCTCAGCCCGCTGGGCCAGGGCCTCATCGGTGATGGTGAGGGTCCCGGTGGTGGTAAAGGGCTCGAGGTAGGTCATCTGGACCATGTTCGCAGTCGCCTGGAGGGGGCGCAGCAGCTCGGTGAGCGTGTAGCCGTAGGAGGACTCGTGGCTGTAGGCGTCGCCGGGGCCGCCGGTGCTGACGGCCACCAGCAGCTCCTTGCCGGCCAGGGCCTTTCCGGTGGAGCCGTAAGCCCAGCCGTAGAGGAGCACGTCGTCGAGCCACTGCTTGAGCAGGGCGGGGGTGGAGTACCAGTACATGGGGAACTGGAGGACGACCCGGTCGGCGGCCTCCAGGGCGGCCTGCTCGGCGGCGACGTCGACCTTCTGATCGGGGTAGATGTCGTACATGTAGCGCACGGTGACGTCGTCGCCGAGGGCCTCGGCCTTGGCCGCCAGGGGGCGGTTGGCGCGTGAGGCGGACATGTCGGGGTGGAAGACGAGAACGAGGGTCTTCATGGGAACTCCTGTTGTCAGACGGTGATGGTGGGTGGTGTGCGGTGTGGTTCAGGGCTCCAGGAGCACCTTGATGGCGCGACGCTCGTCCATGGCCTTGTAGGCCTCGGCGGCCTCCTCCAGGGGCAGGCGCAGGGTGAAGACCTTGCCGGGGTGGATCTCGCGCTTGAGGATACGGTCGATGAGGTCGGGCAGGAAACGGCGCACGGGGGCGGGGCCGCCCAGCATGTGGATCTCGGCGAAGAAGAGCTGGTCCCCGGGAAGGGAGACGCCGTGGGCGACGCCCACGTAGCCCAGGTGCCCTCCGGGGCGGCAGGAGGCGATGGCCTGCATCATCGAGGTCTGGTTGCCCACGGCCTCGACGACGCCATGGGCGCCGTAGCCACCGGTGAGCTCCTTGACCTTCGCGGCGCCCTCGTCGCCGCGCTCGGCGATGACGACGTCGGCTCCGAACTCGCGGGCCAGCGCCGCCCGGTCCTCGTGGCGGGAGAAGGCGATGACCTTCTCAGCCCCCAGGGCCTTGGCGGCCAGGACGGCGGACAGGCCCACGGCGCCGTCGCCAACCACCGCGATGGTCTTGCCGGGGCCGGCCTGGGCCACGACGGCCCCGAACCAGCCGGTTCCCAGCACGTCGGAGGCGGCCAGCAGTGAGGCGATGATCTCGGGGTCCTCGGGCTTGCCGCCGGGAACGACGACGAGGGTCCCGTCGGCCAGGGCCACACGCGTGTACTCGGCCTGGGTGTCCCCGATGAAGCCGCCGTTGGTGCAGCGCGACTGGAAGCCGTCTTCGCAGATCTCGCAGGTGTTGTCGCTCAGGCAGAAGGAGCCGACGACGAAGTCGCCGACCTTGACGCTCGTGACCTCGTCGCCGATCTCGACGACGGTGCCCACGTACTCGTGGCCCATGGGGCGGGCCTCCTCCACGGGGGAGATGCCCCGGTAGGGCCACAGGTCCGAGCCGCACACGCAGGCGGCCTCCAGCTTGATGACGGCGTCGGTGGGCTCGATGACGTGGGGGACCTCGCGGTCCTCGACACGGACATCACCGGCGGCGTGCAAGACGACGCCGCGCATCGTGGTGGGCAGGGCGGAAGCAGAAGCAGTCAAAGGTAGGTCCTCACATCAGTGCGGGTTGATATGTGAAGACTAGGCGCGGGCCTCGGCGCAGGTCCACCGCTTGGCAGGTTCTGTCAGGGCCACCCAGCGGGGCCGCGAGGGGTCGGTCTTGGTTCGTAAGGTTGGTGTGTTTCGGCCCGAGAGCAGGCGAAGACCGGTGCCGGCGAGCGGGCATTCAGGCTCGCAGGCGGTCGCAGATGATCGCGCTCGGCCGAAGCCGGGGCGCGGGCAGCGCCGTTCCCTACCCGGCCTTGCTGCCCGACGCCGTGTCCCGGGTCTTGCGCGGAAGAGGCAGAACCAGCGGGGTCCCGGTGAGTGGGTCGGAGATGACCTGGGCCGGTAGGCCGAAGACTTTCTCGGCTTTCCGGGGCTGCGCAGGTTCATTCCTTGGCGGCCTGTGCTGAGCACGCTTCCGGCTGAGCGGCGGGCTTGGCGGGGTGATTCAGCCGGTCGTCCTGGTCCAGGGTTTTCCACAGGGTGTCTTGAGGGGCTGGTGTGGGGGGCGTTGGTGCGGGTAGTGTCAATACACCGCTTGGACGGGCAGTGCCGCCCGGCCGGGCGGGGTATGGAGTTGTTTCGGCGGCGAGGAGGCTTCCGTGATGAGTGCGTCCCTACGATCCCCCAAGCCTGCGGGCGCCCGGCAGTCTGCAACCTGCCCAGATCGCTCAACCCCGCCAATGCAGTGCCCCGCCGCATACGACCGTCAGACCGGTCTGAACCTCGATGGCGTCGACGAGCCCGCGGAGCGGGAGGCTTTGGCGGTCAGTCAAGGACGGGCGAGCAGCCCGCTATTCGCGCTGGATCCGCGTCTGGCCGAACACAGTCACAGCGGCCAGCGAGAGCTCGACGTCCCCGGCAAGCACAACAAGCAGCCGGCTTCAGAAAGAGGGACGAAACAGCTAAGTGTCCGGCCATCCGTGTTGGAACGAGACCTTGCTGCGCATGTCCGTCACTCCTGCCCGGACCCCGGAAGCCACTGCGTTCCTGGAGAGCACGCGAAGCGGGCCGTGCTGGAGGTAGGGGCGGAGCGGCCGGGTGGGGTGGTGCTGTTGTCGCGTAGGGGCCGGCCCGGTTCCCAACCCGGGGCTCGTTTTGGGTGCCGGCGGGGTGTGGCTGGTCTGGTGGTGGTGTGTGTGCTGGCGCTGGGGGCGGCGGCCTGCTCGGTGAAGGACGCCAAGGCTGAGGCCAGTGTGAGCGCTAGTGCCAGTGCTTCGGCGGCTATTGCCCGGGCTGAGAAGGGCATTGCTGATGCTAATGCCTCTGCGACCGCCTCCCGGGAAGCGGCTCTGACTCCTGAGCTGCGCGCCAAGCGCGATGCCGCCCTGGCCGAACCCGCACCGGCCAAGCCCGAGCAGATGAATGACCAGACACGTGAGGGGGCAGCCATGACGGCCTGGTACTTCCTCGAGCTCTACCGCTACGCCTACATGACCGGCAACACCGTCGAACTCGCCGCCATGAGCGACGACCGCTGCCAGTTCTGCAAATCTGTGATAGACCGGGCCACCAAGCTCCACCAGAACGGCGGCTGGGCAGATAAGTGGGACCAAGAAATCACGAACTACACATACTACGAGAAAATCGAAGGATACGACTACAACGAACTAGATGTCACCGCCAATCAAGGAAAGGTAGTGTCGCACCCAGGTGGAGGGAAAGACCCGACAATTTCCGACCCCAAAGACAACCAAGTCCTGGACTTCGCAATCAGGTACAACGGAACTCGCTGGATGATCGGCGGAGTCAAGGTGTTGGAACAATGAAATTACACAATCGCATCACTATTGCCCTAATGATATGCACAGGGGTGCTGTCTCCAAGCGCCGTGGGTGCGCCGGATTCCTCTCAGGACTCCGGAACGGCCGTAAACTGGGGAGCGGAGTCTGACGATAATCATGTTGTCACTCACGGAGAACGTCGTGAAACTGTGACGCCGCCTCAGCCCGCAGAGCAACCTGAGTCTCCCAGTTCTCCTGGAACGACCGTGCAATACTCAGACAGTCACACCAAATTGGCGATACCTCACGGCAGCTGCAAATCTTACCAAGATGAGCACAAGAAAATGCGGGCTGCGTGCAATTGGGATCCAGAGCCTGAACCCTCCGAGCCCGCCAGCGATGATGGGCCCCGCACGGTCACGATCACCACTCGTCAGGCCGCCACCCTCATCGCCTCCGGCTCAGGCATCACGCGCCAGCCTCCGGGGCCCAAGGTCATTATCTCCATGGCCTTCATCGTCTACACCAACCCCGCCCCCCGGTATCAGACCACCACGATCCTGGGCAGTCCCATCGAGGTGGAGTTCACCCCCGCCTCCTACACCTGGGGCTGGGGAGACGGCACCACCACAACCACCACCGACCCCGGAGCCCCCTACCCCAACCAGACCGTGACCCACCACTACCAGCACACCGCCACCGGTGTGACCACGACCCTGACCACCACCTGGACCACCCGATACCGCCCCCAAGGCGAGAACCAGTGGCGGCCCATTGAGGGCTCCATCACCACCACCGAGACCTCCACCCCCTACGACCTGGTCCGCGTCGTCACCTACCTCACCGACGACGCCGAAGAAGCCCAAGGCCACTAACCCCCCCCACCCCAAGCCCCGCAGGACCCGTGGTGTCACAAATGGCGACCTTTAGACGCGAACCTGGCCGACAACCGCCACACCCCGGCGAATATGCGCAGGTCAAAGCAGTACAGGCCCGGGCACGTCAGCCGATGGACAGCCTAAAAGTCGCCAATCGTGACACCAACGGCGCACAACGCACCACCGAGGCGCCCACTAAGCCCCAGACCCCAACACAGGCGGCCGCACCTTGGGCCGCCAGCCGCAGGGTGGTGTCACGGTGGGCGACTTTTAAACGCGAACCTGGCCGACTTCCGCCACGCCCCGGCACATATGCGCAGGTCAGAGCCGTACAGGCCCAGGCACACCAGCCGATGGACACCCTAAAAGTCGCCAATCATGACACCAAGGCCCCTTGATGCCACGGTCAGGGCTGACCAGGCGCCCAGGCCCTCATGCCCCCGTCGAGGCTGACCAGCTGTCCGGAGTAGCCCGCCGCCCTCAGCGCCTCGATGGCCCGGACCGAGCGTACCCCGGCGGCGCACACGACCACGGTCGGGCGATCCCCATCTAGCTCGTCCATCCGCGCCGCCACCTCCCGCAGCGGAATGTGCAGCGCGTCCTCCATCGGCTCGAGCGCCGCCTCGACGTCCTCACGCACATCCAGCAGCGCCGGCGGCATATCGCCCTCCAGGAGTTTCTTCAGCCCGGCAGCGGAAATAGTTTCCACTCCCGTCTCTGACTCCAAGACCTCGGCACCTTCCTGAATTCGGCTGGCTGCAACGGGACCGGACGCGGAGCTCCTGGGCGGCCGGCGGGAGCCGTCTCCGCAGTCGCGTGACGGCGGCTGCGCGTCGGCCTCACAGGCCCGGGGGAGTGTGCAGGAATCAGCCTCAGTGACCAGCGCAGTGATACTCGGGATCTCGCCGCATACCGGGCAGGCCGGGTTCTTCGCCACCGGAATCTCCCGCAGGCGCGCCCCCCAGACGTCCAGCATCGCCAGCCTCCCCAGCAGTGGTTGCCCACCGCCGATCACCAGCTTGAGCGCCTCGGCGGCCTGCATGGTCCCGATGATGCCGGGCAGCACCCCCAGCACACCTGCCTCCGCACAGGAGGGCACCGATCCTGCGGGCGGCGGAGCGGGGTGCAGGCACCGGTAGCATGGGCCTCGGCGCGCATCGAAGACCCCCACCTGCCCGTTGAACCCCAGCACCGCCCCGTGCACCAGCGGCAGCCCCAGCATGACGGTGGCGTCATTGACCAGGTACCGCGTGGGGAAGTTGTCCGTGCCGTCGATGACCACGTCCCAGTCGCCCAGCAGGTCCAGGGCGTTGTCGGCGGTCAACCGGGCCCGGTGGGCAACGACCTCAACGTCGGGATTGAGCACCCTGATCGCCTCGGCCGCCGAATCCACCTTGGGACGCCCCACAGCGGCCGTGGCATGGATGACCTGGCGTTGCAGGTTGGACACGTCGACGTCGTCGTCGTCAATGAGCCCGATCGTCCCCACCCCGGCGGCCGCCAGGTACAGGGCCGCCGGCGCCCCGAGCCCACCGGCACCGATGAGCAGAACCCGGGACGCGCGAATGCGCTGCTGCCCCACGAGCCCCACCTGCGGCACCAGCGCATTGCGGTGGTAGCGCTCCAGCTCACCGCGGCTCAACGGCCGCAGACGCTCCTCAGCGATCACCGATCCGCAGACGCCACCGCGATCGCTTCCCTCAACAGCGCTCACAACGCCCTCCCTCATCCTCGCCCGGTCCTTCTCTCAACGCCCCGGTACCGCGGTCCTCAACCCCGGCGGGCCAGGATACGCACCTGCACCGCTTTGATGACGCAGCAGACCTCCCGGCCCTCGGTGATGCCGAGTTCGGCCACGGCTCCGGCGGTCACCGCCGCCGACAGCCGCTGCCCCTCCTCCAGCTCCAGGCGCACACTCACCAGCGCCCCCGAACGCTCCAGACCCGTCACCCGGCCGGTCAGGACGTTGCGGGGACTGCCGTGCGGCGCCTGCCGGTAGAGGGCGACGGCGTCAGGCGGCACCAGCGCAATACCCGGTACCCCGGGGCGAACGGCCTCGTCGCGGTCGTCCTGGTGGCTCTGCTCGCCGACCCTCCCGTCAGCGGTGTCCCCCCGGGGGCGGCCATGAACGACCTGCCCCGACGGCAGCCGCAGCCCCGGAGCCTCGGCATCGCCGTCAACGACCCCGGTGAGCACGGCCGTTCCCGTCAGGTGGGCGACGAAGTCCGAACGTGGCGCGGACAGGACCCGCGCCGTCGGCCCCTGCTCCACCACTCGGCCCCGGTCCAGGATGACGACGTCCTCGGCCAGCGCAGTCAGGTCCAGGACGTCATGGGTCACCAGCAGCAGCGTCAGCCCCTCCTCGGCGCATCGGCGCGCCACCAGGCGGCGCATCTCCTGGCGGGCGGTCACGTCCAGGGCGGCCATCGGCTCGTCCAGGATCAGTAGACGGGGCGCTGTCGCCAGCGCCCGGGCCAAGGCCACGCGGGCCGCCTGCCCGCCTGAGAGCGCTCCTCCCGGGCGGGAGGCCAGGTGATCGGCTCCGACGGCGGCCAGCTCGGCTCGGGCCCGACGCGTGGCCTCCGCTCGGCTCACCCCCTGGCAGCGCAGCGCGAAGACCACGTTGCCCAGCACGGACATGTGGGTGAAGACGCCCGGCTCCTGGCTGAGCAGAGCCACTTGGCGCCGCCCCGCCCGCACGAAGCCCCCGGGGCCGTCCAGGACTCGTCCGCCGAGTACGACCTGGCCGTTCTCGGCGTCCAGCAGGCCGGCCACCACGGAGCAGACCGTCGACTTGCCCGAGCCATTAGGACCGATGAGTGCCGTCGTGCGACCCGCCTCCACCTTCAGGTCGACGACGACGTCGCGCTGCGGCAGCTCGAAGGCGACGTGCAGGTCCTGGCCGCGACCGATGCTCTCCTGGGGCGCTTCGGCGGAGGCGGTACTCGCGGAAGAGGGCAGGTCGCCGTCGGATTCCTCGTCAGAGGAGAGCTCGGATGTTGGGACGACCTCCTGCCCGCCCCGTTCCTGGCGAGCAGTCAGTAGCGCACCGATCAGACCGGACCAGTCCACGGTCGTGGCGCCAACGATGATGAAGGACAGGCCGATGAGCACCACTGCAAGGGCCAGGGCCGTGGCCGTGTCGCTCTCCTTCTCCAGGTAGATGGCCAGCGGCATCGTGCGGGTGACACCCTCCCGTGAACCCGCGAAGGCGATCGTCGCCCCGAACTCACCCAGGCTCCGGCCCAGCGCCAGGGCCGTGCCCCGAGCCAGAGCCGGCGTTGCCAACGGCAGCGTCACCTGTGCCAGAACCCGCCACGGCCCCGCCCCCAGGGTTCGAGCCGTGGTCTCGGCATGAGTGTCGCGGCTGCGCAGGGCCGCTTCCAGGGTGACCACCAGGAAAGGCATGGAGACGAACACCTGGGCGATGACCACCGCGGTGGTGGAGAAAGCGATGGGTACCCCCCACTCCTTCAGGTGCGCCCCCAACAGGCCGCGGTTGCCCAAGGTGGACAGCAGTGCGATACCGGCCACCACCGGCGGCATCGTCATCGGCAGCACCGCGAGGATCCGCGCGATCCTCACCCCCGGCCAGCTGCGGGCCAGCAGCAGCGCCAGCGGCACGCCCAGCACCACGCAGACGACCGTGGAGCTCAAGCAGGTACGGATCGACAGCCACAGGGCCGCCTGCGCCGACGGCGTTGCCAGCAGCTGGGGGAGTTGCCCCCAGGACACGCGCGTCCCCATCCCCACCAGGGGCAGGACGATTGCGCAGCCTCCCAGGACGGCCAGCGCGGTCACGAGGACGGGCAGAGGTGAGCGAGCGGCCCGCCCACGCCCCAGGAGGGCGCGGACGGACCGCCGTACCGACTGCTGCTCGGAGCGTGCAGTGGGGGACATCTGGTTCACAAACTCATGTCTACCAGGCCACCGATTCAGGCCGGCAAACCGTCACGGAGCAGTGGTCTGCGCGGTGGGCTTGTTCGCCTCCGGGGTGGAGGACCCCTCAGCGGTCGCGGCCTGGGACGGGGCAGTGCTGGCCTCGGAGCCGGCCCCGGTGCTGGCCGCCGCGCTGCCTGCGGCGGAGGCCCCGGCACTCGCTCCGGCAGTGGTGCTGCCGGGTTTGCCGAAGCCGTGCTTGGCCAGGATCTCCTGACCGGTCTTGCCGGTGACGGCATCGATGAAGACCTGTGCGCCCGCGGGGTTCTCGGGCTCGGCCGTCTGGGCGATCGGGTAGTGGTTGACGACGCCGCCGTCGGGGATGTCGATCTTGTCCGCCTTGTCCTTGGCGGCCGCCGCGTCGGTGGTGTAGACGATGCCGGCGTCGGCCTCACCGGACTCGACCTTGCCGCGCACATCGGTCACCTTCTGCTCCTCGGAGACCGGGTTGAGGGTGACGCCCAGGGCGTTGGCAAGCTTCTTGGCGGCCTCACCGCAGGGCACCTCGGGGGCGCAGATGACCAGGTTGGCGCCGTCAAGCGACGAGTCCAGCCCGGTGATCTTCTTGGGGTTGCCCTTGGGGACGATGAGGGTCAGGACGTTGGTGGCGAACTCGGTCTGGCTCCCGACCAGCTTCTGGTCCGCAGCGGTCTTCATCGTGGAGTTGTTGGCCGTGGCCAGGACGTCGGCGCTGTCGCCACCCGCCAAAGAGGCCACCAGGTCCTGGGAGCCCTGGAAGTCGAAGGTGACGTCCAGGCCAGGGTTGTCCTTCTCCACGGTCTTCTCGATCTCCTCGAAGGCCCCCTGGAGGGAGGCGGCGGCCAGGACCGTGACCTTGCCGGTGGCCTTCTGCGCGCCGCCCGAGGCGCTCGCGGAGGCGGCGTCCGAAGCGGCACCGGTGGAGCTGTTGGAGTCGGAGCCGCCGCACGCGGCCAGACAGACGGCGGAGAGCAGGCTGACGGCGGCGATGGCCGCTCGACGAGTGATACCCATGTGTTGTCCTTTTGGGGCGGGGCAACCGGGATCAGGCGCCCTGAGAAGGGGTGACGTCGTTGGCTCCTTGGTTGCCGGTGCCCTGGGTCCGTACCGGGGTCCAGCCGCGGGAGGCCCGGGCAGTGGAGGTGGCCCCCTCGCGCGAACGGTAGACCACGTAGGGGCGGGTTACGTAGCCCACGGGTGCGGAGACCGCATGAACCAGGCGGGTGAAGGGCCAGATTGCCAGGAGCAGGAAGCCCGCGATGACGTGGAGCTTGAAGGAGACCGGCACGTCAGCCATGAGCTCGGGACGCGGCTGGAGGACCAGCACCGAGCGCAGCCAGGGGCTGATCGTCTCGCGGTAGTCGTAGCCGTGGGCGTCGGCGAGCTGGTTGAGGGCCGTGGCTGCCGAGCCCAGCAGGATCGGGACGACGAGGAAGCAGTACGCGACCAGGTCGTTGCGGGTGGTGGCCAGGCGCACGCTCTTGACGACGATGCGCCGGTAGATGAGTCCGGCCAGGCCCACGATCGTCAGGATGGCCGCGAAGGATCCCAGGTAGGTGGCGCCCAGGTGGTACATGTGCTCGGAGACGCCCAGCATCTCAGTGACGTCCTTGGGCACCAGGAGCCCGACGACGTGACCGGCCATCACCATGAGGAAGCCCAGGTGGAACAGGGGGGAGGCCAGGCGCAGGATGCGGGACTCGTTCCACTGCGAGGAGCGGGAGGTCCAGCCGAACTGGTCGGTGCGCCACCGCCAGATCATGCCTGCCACCAGCAGCACCAGGCTGGCGTAGGGCAGGGCCACCCACATGAGGTTCTGCTGAATCGGGCTCATGTCATGCTCTCCTGGCTGCTCGTGAAGGGGGAAGGATCGGCGACTGGTACCGAGCCCGGCACAGCGGGTGTGCCGGACAGGCTCGGGTTGCGCACGGGAATGGTCGGGAAGGGCAGGGTGTCGGTGACACCGACGGTCTCGGTGGGTGGCCCGGCCGCCACGAGGGCGCGCACGCGCTCGGCGGTGGCCTCGTCGATCTGCGGCAGGGTCATGGAGACGGCCTCCACCAGCCCCGCGTAGGGGGAGACGGCGTCGGTCAGGGCGCTGCGCAGCACCTCGATGCCCTCGCGATGGGAGGACAGGAGCGTGCTGGCCACCTCGTCGCCGCTGCGCGCGGACAGCTCAAGGACCACCGGCAGGTAGTCGGGCAGCTCGTCGGCGGCCATCTCGTAGCCGGCCGCCGCCAGTGCCTGTTTGAAGGCCAGCAGCGCGGCGCCCCGGTGCCGGGTGTCACCCACCGTGTAGTACGTCAGGTACAGGCAGCAGCGCCGACGTCGGTCGAAGACCTCCACGTAGTGCTCGGCCATGGCCCGCTCACCGCGGCGTCGTGCCTGAGCGATGAACTCCTCCAGGAGGACGGCCACCTCCGCCGGCAGCGTGGCCAGCTCGGCCTCGACGGCGTTCAGACGCGTCTCCAAAGTCCCCTCAGCCGGGTAGTCCAGCAGCAGCGAGGCCGCCATGTGCACGGTGGCTCGCTGAGAGGGCGTCAGGTGCACCTCGGCGGGCTTCTGAAGAACCCGGGGGGCGCGAACGAAGGAGACCATTTCAGAGGTCCCTGGGGGCTGCGACCGCCGGGCCGGTCGAGGCGGCCCGGGCGGAGGAGTCAGCCGACCGGGCCTGACCCACCGGCTCAGGCACACCGACCTGCGGGATGCCCGGGCCGGCGGCAGGCACCGGCTCGCGGCGCACGGTCGGCAGCGGCAGGCTCACCGGTCCGCCGTTCATGGTGCCGCCGCCCTGGCCGTGGAAGGAGGCGACGTCGGGGTGGCACCCGGCCGGAGCGCCCTCACCCAGGAGGGTCTTGACGTCGTTGCCCATGGACTTCATACCACGGGGGACCTCGGGCTTGGTGGTGGGGATGACGTAGCGGTCGTCGTACTTGGCGATGGCCAGCAGGCGGTACATGGCCTCCAGCTTCTTGCCGTCCAGTCCCACGGCGGCGGCGATAGCCGGGTCGGGCTCGCGGCCCAGGCGCACGTCGCGCATGTGGGAGCGCATCGCGGCCAGGCGCCGCAGCACGAGCTCGACCGTGTTGGTCTCACCGGCCGTGAACAGGCCCGCCAGGTACTCCAGCGGAATGCGCATGTCGGAGACGGCCGTGAGCAGCACCTTGTAGTTCTCGCCGTCCAGGCCGGCGGCCGCGACCTCGTCGACGACCGGGGAGAGCGGCGGGATGTACCAGACCATCGGCATGGTGCGGTACTCGGGGTGCAGGGGCAGGGCCACCTCGTAGGTGTCGATGAGGTCCCAGACGGGGGAGGCCTGGGCCGCCTCGATCCAGTTGTCCGGGACGCCCTCGGCGCGCGCGCCCGCCACGACCTCGGGATCGTGGGGGTTGAGGAGGATCTCGCGCTGGGCCATGTACAGGTCCTGCGGGTCCTTGACGGCGGCGGCCTGCGAGACGCGATCGGCGTCGTAGAGGAGGACGCCCAGGTAGCGCAGGCGGCCCACGCAGGTCTCCGAGCACACGGTGGGCTCGCCGACCTCCAGGCGCGGGTAGCACAGGGTGCACTTCTCGGCCTTGCCGGTGGCGTGGTTGAAGTAGACCTTCTTGTAGGGGCAGGCCGACACGCACATGCGCCAGCCGCGGCAGGCGTCCTGGTCCACCAGGACGATGCCGTCCTCGGTGCGCTTGTACATGGCGCCCGACGGGCAGGCGGACACGCAGGTGGGGTTGAGGCAGTGCTCGCAGATGCGCGGCAGATAGAACATGAAGGCCGACTCGATGTCGGTGCGCACCTTCGTGCTCATCGCCTCGATGATCGGGTCCTGCTGGAGGGTCTCCATGGAGCCGCCCAGGTCGTCGTCCCAGTTGGGACCCCACTTGATGGTGGGCATGTACTCGCCGGTCAGCTGGCTCTTGGCGCGCGCCACCGGAATCGCCGGGGAGTCCTTGGGGGCCGAGAGCAGACGGTCGTACTCGTAGGTCCACGGCTCGTAGTAGTCCTCGACCGTGGGCATCTCCGGGTTGGCGAAGATGTTGGCCAGGCGGCGCAGGCGCCCGCCCGAGCGGGGCCGCAGGCGGCCCGAGGCGGTGCGCTCCCAGCCGCCGCGCCAGGTGTCCTGGTCCTCCCACCCCTTGGGGTAGCCGACACCGGGGCGGGTCTCGACGTTGTTGAACCACATGTACTCGGTGCCCTCGCGGTTGGTCCAGGCCTGCTTGCAGGTCACTGAACAGGTGTGGCAGCCGATGCACTTGTCGAGGTTCATCACCATTGCGATCTGGGCCATGACCTTCATCAGAACGTCACCTCCTGGTTGCTGCGGCGACGGATAAGCGTGACCTCGTCGCGGTTGTTGCCCGTGGGGCCGATGTAGTTGAAGGCGTAGGACAGCTGCCCGTAGCCGCCGGCGAAGTGGCTGGGCTTGAGCACGATCCGGGTCAGCGAGTTATGCGTCCCGCCGCGCCTGCCGCTGGTCTCGGTCAGTGGGGTGTTCATGGTGCGCTCCTGGGCGTGGTGCATGAAGACCATGCCCTCGGGGATGCGGTGGGAGACGACGGCACGCGCCGCCACGATGCCGTTGCGGTTGTAGGCCTCGACCCACTCGTTGTCCTTGACGCCGATCTTGTCGGCGTCCTGGGGGCTCATCCAGATGGTCTGGCCTCCGCGTCCCAGCGTGAGCATGTGCAGGTTGTCGAAGTACTGCGAGTGGATCGCCCACTTGTTGTGCGCGGTGATGTAGCGCACCGCGACCTCCGCCGTGCCCGCCTGGCTCGTGGACACCGAGCCCGGCGCGGCCTCCCCGTACAGGGCGTGGAAGTCTAGCGGCGGCCGGAAGATGGGCAGGGACTCGCCCATGTCCCGCATCCAGTCGTGGTCGAGGTAGTAGTGCATGCGCCCGGTCAGGGTGTGCCAGGGCTTGGCGTGCTCCACGTTGACCACGAAGGCCGAGTAGCGCCGCCCGCCGTGCTCGGAGCCGGACCACTCCGGGGAGGTGATGACTCCCTGGGGCTTGACCTGGGTGTCGGCGAAGGAGATGTGCTTGCCGGCCTCCTCCTCGCTGAGCTCGACCAGCGGGGTGCCGGTGCGCTTGGACAGCGTGTCCCAGCCCTCGGTGGAGATGCGCCCGTTGGTGGTGCCCGACAGCGTCAGGATCGCGTCGGCGGCGCGGATGTCGGTGTCGATCAGCGGCCGGCCGGCGGCCACGCCGTCGGAGGAGACCCCGTGGTTGCGGGCCAGGCGCTCCACCTCCGGGCCGGGCTTGAGCATGATGCCCTTGCAGGGAATCCCCAGCTTCTCGGCCAGGGGCCCCAGGGCGTCGAACTTGGCCCGGATCTGGGTGTAGTCGCGCTCGGTGGGCACCAGCTTGGGCATCGTCACTCCCGGCACCCACTCCTGGGGGAGGCAGGACACGTCACCGTGCGCCATCGTCAGGGCGTCGGGGGTGTCGTGCGTCAGGGGGCGCGGCGACGACGTCGGTCTGGGTGCCCAGGTAGCGCGGCGCCCAGGCGGAGATGAGCCCGGCCAGGGTCTGGAAGACCTGGAAGTCGGTGCGCGCCTCCCAGGGTGGGTCGATGGCCGCGTTGAAGGAGTGCACGAAGGGGTGCATGTCGGTCGAGGAGATGTCGTGCTTCTCGTACCAGGTGGCCGCCGGCAGGACGACGTCGGAGTGCAGGGTGGTGGAGGTGTTGCGGAAGTCCGCGGTCCACATGAGGTCGAGCTTGCCCACGGGGGCCTCGTCGCGCCAGGTCACCGAGGCGGGACGCTGCTCGGGTGGGGCCTCGACGGCGTTGACGTCGTTGTCCGCGCCCACCATGTGGCGCAGGAAGAACTCCGTGCCCTTGGCCGAGCTGCCCAGCAGGTTCGTGCGCCACGAGCACAGGATGCGCGGGAAGTTCTCGGGGGCGTCGGGGTCCTCGCAGGCGAAGCGCAGCTCACCGGAGCGCAGCTGCTCGACGACGTAGTCCTTGGGGTCCATGCCCGCCTCGGCGGCCTGCTGGCCCAGCAGCAGCGGGCTGCGGTTGAAGGTCGGGTAGGACGGCGTCCACCCGCGCTTCATGGCCTCGACCATGGCGTCGGTGGTCGTCTTGCCCGCCAGGGTGCCGGGCCCCAGCGGGGAGGCCAGGCGCTCGGCGGAGGTGGTGTCGTAGCGCCACTGGTCGGTGGTGATGTACCAGAAGCCGGTGGCGATCATCTGCCGGGCCGGGCGGTGCCAGTCCAGGGCGAAGGCGTACTGCTGGAAGCCGCTGAGCGGGCGGACCTTCTCCTGACCCACGTAGTGGGCCCAGCCACCGCCGTTGACGCCCTGGGTGGCGCACATGGAGGTCAGCGCCAGGATCGTTCGGTAAATCTGGTCGGCGTGGTAGTAGTGGTTGATGCCCGCGCCCATGACGATCTGGGAGCGGCCGCCGGACTCCACGGCGTTGAGGGCGAAGTCGCGCGCCACCTGGATGATGGCGGGGCCGGGAACGCCGGTGATCTCGCTGGCCCAGGCGGGTGTGCCCGGGACGGTGGCGTCCTGGTAGTCCGCGGGCCACTCGCCCGGCATGGAGGGGCGCTCGACGGCGTACTGGGCCAGGAGCAGGTCGTAGACGGTGGTGACCAGGCGGTCCCCGATGCGAGTGACCGGCACGCCGCGACGCACGACGCCGCCGCCCACAGAACCCTCGGGGGTGGAGGAGCCGGGCAGGTCGAAGCGGGGCAGGAGAACCTCGGCGGCCTGCACCTGGGGGCCCTGTCCGTGCAGGTCTAGGATGCTCATGACCGGGTCGACACCGTCCATGAGCAGGTTCCACTTGCCCTCACCCTCGGGGGTGAATCGGTCGGCCAGGGTACCGCCGGGGTCGGCCGGGCCGCGCTCGCGGTCCCACACGAGGGGGCGGAACTCGTTCTTCGGCGCGCCGGTGGCGACGCCGTTGACGTCGGAGGCCGTCACGAAGCGTCCGGGCACGTACGCGGTACCGTCGGGGGAGGGCTCCAGGCCGATGAGGAAGGGGGAGTCGGTGTGACGGCGCATGTAGTCCAGGAAGAAGGACTCCTCGCGCTTGACGTGGAACTCGGAGAGGATGACGTGCCCCATCGCCTGCGCCAGGGCGCCGTCGGTGCCCGGGGCCACGCGCAGCCACTGGTCGGCGAACTTGGTGTTGTCGGCGTAGTCGGGGGAGACGGCCACGACCTTCTGCCCGTGGTAGCGGGCCTCGGTCATGAAGTGGGCGTCCGGGGTACGGGTCAGCGGCAGGTTGGAGCCCCACATCATGAGGTACTGGGAGTTGTACCAGTCACCGGCCTCGGGGACGTCGGTCTGGTCCCCGAAGACCTGCGGTGAGGCCGGCGGCAGGTCGGCGTACCAGTCGTAGAAGGAGAGCATCGTGGCGCCGATGAGCTCATGGAGGCGGCCTCCGGCTCCGTAGGAGACCTGGGACATGGCCGGGATGACGCTGAAGCCGGCGATCCGGTCCGGGCCCCAGGCGCGGATGGTGTGGACGTAGGCGGCCGCGACGATCTCCATGGCCTCGTCCCAGCCCACGCGGACCATGCCGCCCTTGCCTCGGGCGGACTTGTAGGCCTTGGCGGTGGCGGGGTCACCGGTGACCTGCGCCCAGGCGGCGACCGGGTCGCCGTCGTTGTCGGCCTTCGCGGCGCGGAAGGCGTCCAGCAGGACTGAGCGCACGTAGGGGTAGCGGATGCGCGTGGGGGAGTAGGTGTACCAGGAGAAGGCCGCGCCGCGCGGGCAGCCGCGGGGCTCGTACTCGGGCATGTCCGGCCCCGTGGTGGGGTAGTCGGTGATCTGCTTCTCCCAGGTGATGATGCCGTCAGAGACGTAGACCTCCCAGGCGCACGACCCGGTGCAGTTGACCCCGTGGGTGGAGTGGACCATCTTGTCGTGGCTCCACCGGTGGCGGTAGAAGGTATCGGCCTCGCGCCCTCCTGTGAGGAACAGGCGGCGGGCGTCGGCAGAGGCTTGTCCTCGACGCAGGTACGAGCCCAGCGTGAGCAGTCCGGGGGCGTTCTCGACCTGCTGGTCGGGTCCAGGGACGATCCCGGGGCCGGTGGTCTGGGAGCCGGTGGTGCTCATCAATGGTCCTTTGGTCCGTGAAGCTGGTAGGTGGTCAATGGTGTGTCTGTGTTCATCGGTGTTCAGCTTGGGGGGGGCTGGCTGGCGGCGGCCCGGTGGGCCGATGGCGACCGGCGGGCGTTGAATGCCCCCGACGGGGCAGGCGGCGGGCGAGCCATGAGCCGCCGCGCCGCCGAGCCCGTCAGTCGGTTGTGGGTGGCCCGGGCGGACGCCGGATGCTGGAACTCAGCCCGGGAACGGGGCTCCCGGTCGCGCGTAGCGCAGCCAGCAGATGACCGCGCACACGGCGCAGTAGGCGACCGAGATCCAGAACCAGGCGGTGGCGCCCAGGGAGGCGATGGCGACGCCGACGATGAAGGGCCCCAGGCTGGCAATGGCGGCCGTGAAGCCGATGGCGCCGCCGGCCTGCCGCTTGGGCATGATCATCGGCATCTGCTTGAAGGTGCCGGCGTTGCCCAGGCCGGAGAAGAAGAACATCGCCAGCATGGACCACAGGAACCCAGGGAACTGCGCCGGATCGGTCGGGTGGAGATAGAAGGTGGTGACGGCCAGCGTGGCCCCCATCCCGACGATGGAGATGAAGGTCCAGATGGCCCCGCCGAAGCGGTCGCACAGGGGCCCCCACAGCATTCGGACCACCGACCCGATCAGTGGCCCGAGGAAGGCGTAGGTCGCACCCAGGGGCAGCAGGGACTTGTCGAAGTGCTCGGCCAGGGCGGACTGAGGTCCGTAGGTGTTCTTGATGAGGAGTCCGAACTGTGCGGCGAACCCGGAGAACAGGCCGAAGGTCGCCACGTACATGAGTGTCATGTACCAGGTGTCGGGGTTGGTGAAGATGTCGATCTGCTGGCGGATGTTGGCCTTGACCGGGACGTCCTTGAGCAGGGCGAAGGCGAGGAGGGCGGCCACGATGGTCCACGGGATGAAGAAGACGGCCGCGTTGTGTACCCAGACCTGGCCGCTGCTGGCGTGCTGGGGGGCGATCCAGGTGATGCCCAGCAGTCCGAAACCCATGAGCCAGGGGCTCAGCAGCTGGATGATGCTCATTCCCAGGTTCCCGACGCCCGCCTGGATCCCCAGGGCAGTACCGGTCAGCCGCTTGGGGAAGAAGTACCCGGTCGAGGGCATGTAGCCGGAGAACGAGCCGCCTCCGATCCCGCAGGCGAAGGCCAGAGCGAGCAGCGTCCCGAAGCTCGTCTTGGTGCTCTGCACCGCGAAGAACCAGCCGAGCATCGGCAGTGCGTAGAGCAGGGATGACCATGCGACGAGCTTGCGCGTGCCGACGATCGGCGGCAGGAACATGTAGACGAGGCGGATCAGGCCGCATGACAGGCCGGGCATGGCAGCGAGCCAGTACAGCTGGCTATCGGTGAGCTTGAAGCCGATCTCAGTGAGCTTGGGGGCGATCGCACTGGGGAGGAACCAGACGCAGAAGGCCAGGATCATCGAGTAGGTCGAGATGATCAGGGTGGTCCAGGCGATCTTCGCGGACCAGTTCTCCGGCTCCTCGGGGTTCCACCCTGTGAGGACGCGACCGGAGGTGTCGAGCGTGGACATAGGGCTCCTGCTGTGTGTAAGGCCTGGTCAGCTGGGCGACGGCGCCGTGGACCTGAGGCTGTCGTAACGATGTGGGAGGGGCGTGCGGGCACGCGCCACCCACATGATGCATGGCCTCGGCAGGGCCTTCACGCAAGGGACGAATGTCCGAGCAATACGAGGCGAAACTGACGTCTTGGAGGTGACGAAGGGCGGTGAATTAGGTTAAGTGAAAGTTGCCTAATTGGGGTTACTGGTTGAATCGGGACGTGTTGCCCTTGAAACACCGGGCGGGAGCCGGAGGAGCCTGAGCGGAGCGTACGCGGACTACGGTGAGGCCATGAGTGAGACCCCCATCGTCCAGAAGGGCCTGGCGGCCCTGTCCGAGCCCGTCAAGGGCGCTGTCATCACTGTCTCCGACCGCTGTGTCAGCGGTGAGCGAGAGGACCTCTCCGGTCCGCTGGCTCAGCGCCTCCTGGCCGAGCACGACGTCGTCGTCGAGAAGGTCGACCTCGTGCCCGACGGCGTCGAGCCGGTGCGTGAGGCGATCAGACGGGCGGTGTCTGCCGGCGCGCGGGTCGTCCTGACCACGGGCGGCACCGGCGTCACCCCCCGGGACCTCACCCCGGAGGCCACCGCGCCGCTGTTGGAGACCCGTATCGAGGGCATCGAGGCGCAGATCCGCGCCCACGGGCTGACCAAGACGCCACTGGCCGGACTGTCCCGCGGCCTGGTGGGAGTGACCTCTCGCGGCGCTGAGGGCGCCCTGGTCGTCAACGCCCCCGGCTCACGCGGCGGGGTCAAGGACACCGTCGCCGTCGTCGGCCCCCTGGTGCCCCATGTCCTGGAGCAGCTCGGCGGCGGAGACCACTGAGTGCCGCTGAGTGCCACCAGGGGTCTTAGCCTGAGCGGCTGTCCTGTCTCCTCACTTCTCCTCACTCCTGAAGCACTCGCTCAGGTGGGAGCTCGGGGCAGACTGGTGGTCCTGGAGTCGACGGTGAGCTGGAAGATGGCCGGCGGAGCGTGGGTGTCCATGGTGCTGGCATCAACTCTGCGCCGCCGCTGCACGCCGAGGAGAAATCGCAGCATTCCAACGATCCTCGCCGGGCGCTCCGACGGCGGGCTCGCTCATGTCAGCGCTGTGGACACTGGATCGGCTGGCGGGATCGACTCCGCGGGGCCTTGGCGGCCGTGCGGGGTGCTCTCAACCCAGGGCCGGCCCCACCATCCGCTGCCCTACCCTTTCCGACTCCTGCTCCGGGGGCTGGTGGCGCCGACGCGACACCGTCTCCGGCCTGCACCCGCCCTGAGTCGGTCTACTCCACGAGGATGGGGATCTACTGGTTGAGGGTTGTGCGTACTGCACGAAGGCCCCACCTACCCGGAGTACCCCCAACCCTCCTCCAGTGGATCCCGACCCTCGTGCAGTACAGGCCGGGCGCCATCCCAGCGGCTGCGGGTAGCCGAACCGCCCCCGGCGGCGGGGCGCGTCAGGTCAAGAGGGCCCGGTCCACCCGCGCCGGTGTCTTAAGGCGCCACGACACCCTGCGCACTGGCGGGGTCTCCGGTCGGGCCGCCCCACTGGTGGCCTGAGGTGCCATGACCTCCGAAGCTCACAGGTTATGAGGCAACTCGCTGGCCTGAGCGGGACCGCTACCCGCAGCGGCCCGAGTCCCAGGCGCGGACCTCGGCCCAGGTGTCCAGGTCCCGCACGACATCGTGGGTCGTGGGGATGGCTGTGACACGGAGCGCCCCGAGGGCCCGGCGCACGGCCGTGTCCCGCAGAGGCACGCCGCCCGGGGCGACGGCTGCGGCCAGTGCCCGGCGGCGGTAGAGGCCCAGTAGGTACTGAGTGTGCTCGCCGTCGCGGGCACAGACGCCGTCCAGCTCCGGACCGGCCTGCGCAAGCGCCCGGTGCAGGGCCGGCAGCGCCTGCCAGGACAAGGGCGCGTCGCAGGTGAGGATCCCGGTGAGCCCCGCAACCGGATGGCTCCTGCCCAGGAGCTCCAGCCCGGCCGCGATCCCGGCGACGGGCCCTCCCAGAGGCGGGTCCTCCAGCGCCCGCAGGACGCCGCAGGGCAGCGCGACCTCCGCCGGGGCGACGACGCACACGCCCCCGAGCGGAAGGCCCTGCGTCCGCAGCTGCTCCAGGCCGGCCAGCACATGGTCGAGCAGGCGCCGCCCCCGGGCGACGACGTCGGGCTTGGAGGCTCCGTCCAACCGAGCGCCAGTCCCGCCGGCCAGCACAATGACGTCGGCGACCTCGGCGACCTCGGCCGCATCCGTGGTGCTCACGGCGGCGCGGTCCGTCTGCTCAGGCCTCGTCACCGCGGTCACCGCGCACCCAGTCCCCTGAGCGCCCCCCGGACTTGGCCACCACCCTGGCCTCGCGCAGCTCGACGGCCCGGTCCACTCCCTTGACCATGTCGACGATCGCCAGTCCCGCCACGGTGGCGGCGGTGAGGGCCTCCATCTCCACGCCTGTGCGGTCGGCCGTGCGCACCGTGGTCTCGATGCGCACGCCGCCGTCGACGATCTCCAGGTCCACGCGCGCCCCGTGCACGCCGATGACGTGCGCCAGGGGGAGGAGCTCGGGGACCTTCTTGGTTGCCGCGATCCCGGCCACGCGGGCCACGGCGAGCACGTCGCCCTTGGGGACCGCGCCGTCGCGCAGGGCGTCGACGATCACCTCCGAGCAGGCCACGAAGGCGGTGGCGCGGGCCTCGCGCACAGTCGGGGTCTTGGCGGTGACATCCACCATGTACGCGGCGCCCGCGTCATCCAGGTGGGTGAGGGTGATCTCGGGGCGGGTAGTCATGGGAGGCTCCTTCAATGGTGCGTGGGATCGCGCCCCGTGGACGCGGTCCGGGATTCTCGCAGGCGGACTTGAGGACGGCCGGCGGGCTCTACGAGGCGGGCAGCGGGATGAGGGGCAGTTCGTCGCCGACCTCGACCGCCTCGACCTCGGCGGCCACCACCGCCAGGGCCTGCGCGGCGGGCAGCGAGGCCACCAGGTGCGAGCCGGAGCCCAGCCGGTGGGTGGGTGTCACCCAGGGCAGGCCCGCACCGTCGCCGAGGCCGGAACTGACGTCGGAGCCGGCGGGGGCCTCGGTGAAACGCACCGGCACGTGCTGGCGCCGCCCCGGCGGGGTCCGCCAGCCCACTGCCGCACGCGCCGTCAGGCTCGGCCGCCCCGGGAGCGGCTCGGCGCCGTCTGCCGTATCCTGCCCGGCCAGACGGGCCAGCGCCGGGGCCACGATCGTGGTGAAGGACACCAGGACGCTCACCGGGTTGCCCGGCAGGCAGATGATCGGCACCCGCCGGCCGTCGTCGGCGAGCACCCAGCCGTGCCCCTGGGGCTTGCCCGGCTGCATGGCCACCTTGACGAAGTCCAGGTGCACCGGGGCCTCCTCGCCCCGCTGTGCCTGCGCCTGCGCCAGCATCGTCAGAGGATCGAAGGCCCCCGCGGACACGCCCCCCGAGGTGACGATGAGATCGGCGCCGGCAGCGGCCTGCCGCAGCACCTCAGCCAGGGCATCGGCCGTGTCACCGCTGCGGGCCACGCTCGTGCACGCGGCCCCCTGCTCGGCGACCAGCCCAGCCAGCAGCAGGGAGTTGGAGTCGGGGATCGTCCCGGGCTCCAGCGCCTGGCCGGCGTCACGCAGCTCTGCCCCGGTGGAGACCACCGCCACGCGCACCTGCGGCCGCACCAGCACCGAGCCGAGCCCCACGGAGGCCAGGGCGGAGATGGCCGCCGCGGACAGTCTCGTCCCCGCCGCCATGACCGGATCGCCCGCGGCCACGTTCTCCCCGGCACGGCGCACGTTGAGACCGGGGCTGGCTGCGGTGCGGATCTCGACACGCGCAGGAATCGGGTGCGGGCCGGGAGCCTGGTCGGTGTCCTCCACCTTGACCACGGCGTCCGCTCCCTTAGGCAGCATCGCCCCGGTCATGATCCGCTGAGCGGTTCCCGCCACAAGCGGGCACGGTGCGGCGCCAGCCGGGACGTCCCCGCTCACCGGCAGAACCACAGGCGTTTGCGGGCAGGCACCGGTCGTGTCCCTCGCGCGCACCGCGTAACCGTCCATCGCCGAGTTCGTCCACGGCGGCACCGGGACGACGGCGGTCACGTCCTCGGCCAGCACCCGGCCGTGCGCCCGCCTCAGCTCCAAGCGCTCGCCCTCCAGGGGTGAGAGGGCCTCCAGCACCTGGGAGACGTAGTCCTCCAAGGGGATCATCTGCGCCATAGTGGTCCTTCCTTTGGCGAGTGCCCTGCGGGTGGTGACCTCAGGGCCAACGGCTGCAGGCGGGTCAGTGCCCGAACGTCCTGGGCCTATCATGCCCGTCCAGCCGGGGAAGCCCACGTGGGTATGCTCGCGGCCGACCATCCGATCACGCCCAGCCCGCCGCCCAGATCGAGGAGACCCCCGTGACGCCCAGCCCCGACCAGCCCAGCCGGCCGCTCCCGGCTCCCACGGCCCGCGTGGTACGCGCCGAGGTCACCGAGGCCCCCATCAGCGTCACCGAGCTCGCCGACGCCGTCCAGGACGCCGCCGCCGGCGCCGTCGTCACCTTTGAGGGCGTGGTCCGCAACCACGACGCCGAGCGCGCCGTCACCGGCATCGGCTACTCCTGCCACCCCACGGCCGGCCAGGTCGTCGAGCAGATCGCCCAGGACGTGGCCCAGCGGGGTCGGGTGCGGGCCCTGGGCGTCGTCCACCGCGTCGGTGACCTGAGCGTCGGGGAGACGGCGCTCGCGGTCGCAGTCAGCTCCGACCACCGCGCCGAGGCCTTCGCCGTGTGCGGCCAGATCGTCGAGGAGGTCAAGGAGCGCCTGCCCGTGTGGAAGCGCCAGACCTTCACCGACGGCTCGAGCCAGTGGAGCAACATCGCCTGATCTCCCCTCCTTCTCACCGAGCCGGGCATTTCTCGCGTAGCCGGGCAGAAAAACGGTCGGGCTACGCGAAAAATGCCCGGCTCGATGCGGGAGCGGCGAGACTCACCCGCCGGCGAAGGGCGGGAGCACGTCGACGGCGTCGCCGTCGGCCAGGGGCGTGAGCGAGTCCGCCGGGGTGGAGACCGAGTTGACCAGGAAGCTGCAGATCGGGATGACCCGCGCCATCTCCAGGCCCCGCCCCGACAGCTGCTCGCGCAGACCCGCCAGCGTCGTGCCGACGGGCAGGTCCAGGCGCTCCTCGGGGCGGCCTGCGGCCTCGGCGGCCGCGGCGAAGTAGCGCAGGGTCACAGAGATCTGCGCCTGACCCGCGTGCGCGCCCGCCTGGGGGGACATCTCAGGGGAGGGACTCATCATGGGGCTCCTTAGAACTCGGGTCAGCCGCCGATGGCCGACATGGTGCGCTGCGGGCGGGCGAAGCCGTCGCTCTCGGTCTGGGGACTGTCCGAGCCGTGCGCGCGGGGCTTGCCCCAGGTGGCGCTGGCCCAGATGCGGATGAGCTCGTCGTCGTCGGCCCCGGCGCGCATGGGGCCGCGCAGGTCGGTCTCGGTGCTGGAGAACAGGCAGGTCATGAGGCGCCCGTCGGCTGTGATGCGGGTACGGTCGCAGTCCGAGCAGAAGGGGGCGGTGACCGAGGCGATGACACCCACTGTCCCGGCCGGATGGTCCTGGCCCGCCGCGCTTCCGGCGGCGACGCGCCACAGCGCCGCCGGACGACGGTCCGGGCGGCCCACCTCGGTGAGGATGAATCCGGCCTCCCGCAGCACCCCCAGGATCTGATCGACGCCGACGACGTCCTGGCTGCTCCAGGTCTCGCGGGGGCCCAGCGGCATGTGCTCGATGAACCGCAGCTGCCAGCCGCGGCGCAGGCACTCGGCCAGGAGTCGCGGTGCCCGCTCCTCCACGGTGGCGGGCACGGCCACGGCATTGATCTTGATGGGGGCCAGGCCGGCCTCCTGGGCGCCGGCGATCCCGGTCAGGACGTCGGGGAGCCGGTCGCGGCGAGTGATGGCGGCGTAGTCCCGCGGGTCCAGGGAGTCGATGGAGACGTTGACGCGGTCCAGGCCCGCCGCCCGCAGCCCGGCGGCCCGCTTCTCCAGGCCCAGGCCGTTCGTGGTCAGGGCGATGTCCGGCTTGAGTCCGCTCGACGTCCGCAGCGCGGACAGCGCCCCGACGATCTCCTCCAGGTCGCGCCGCAGCAGCGGCTCGCCCCCGGTCAATCGGATGCGCTCGACTCCCAGGCGCTCGACGGCGATGCGCCCCAGGCGGGTGAGCTCGGCGGTGGTCAGCAGATTCGGGGTGGGCAGCCACTGCAGTCCCTGCGCGGGCATGCAGTAGGTGCAGCGCAGGTTGCAGCGGTCCGTGATGGACAGGCGCAGGTCGCGCACGGTGCGCCCGTAGCGGTCGACCAGCTGCTGGGGGACTCCGTCGGCAGCCGGTGCCGACGTGCCGGGACGTTCAGACAGGTCGGGTAGCACCGGCCGGGTCGTCGGCATGGGCAGGTCCGCGGAGGTCCCACGGCTCCTGCTCGGGCCGACGACCACGGCATCGAGCGGTGCTGGCGTCATGCGGTGAGCATATCGGGAGCGCGTCGGTGGCATGGAGTCAGGCCCACTGAGGCCCCGAGCTCGTGGCCGAAGCCAAGGGCTTGGACCCGCGGGCGCCTCCCGCCGACCGGCCGCGCTGAGGCGCGGATCAGGCGGTGCGCAGGATCTCGACGCGCGCGAAGCCCTCGGACTGCTCCAGCAGCGTGTGCTGGAAGGTGAAGGGCAGCTGGTCGATCTGAGCCAGCAGCGGGGTGGGCACGTGCGGGGCCACCAGGTCGAAGCCCTCACCGGGGTTCAAGGAGGAGGCGGCTCCGATGACCGCGGCGTGGCGCAGGCGGTGCGGGATGGCACGCGCGTCCAGGGTGAGGCGCTCGTCGCTGTGCTCGTGGCAGCCGCAGCTGGACTTCTTCTCGGTGACGGGCAGCAGCTCGGGGCTCTCGCTCATAGGGTTCTCCTTCGGAGTGTTTCGTACTGGTGAGCGTGACCTTACTACCACCGCAGGGCTCGCAGGAACGACCGTCCACCTCCGCAGGCCCGGTCGACGCTCGGCAAACCTACCGAAACTTCATAAACGACGCGGAGCCGTGTCGTCTATGAAGTTTTTGTCGATGTGAGTGCGGGCGTTTGCGGCGCCGTTGGATACGGTTGGACCGTGGAGACGGACCGACTCAGCCGGGCGCTGACCAGCCGGGTGGCGCCGCGCCTGGTGGCCCTGGCCCTGGGCGCCGCCTGCATCCTCATGGGACTCAACGCCGCCCTCCTGCGCCTCAACCTGCCGGCACCCGTCGGCGGGGCCGAGCTGGCGGCTCTCCACGGCCCCCTCATGCTCGTCGGCTTCCTGGGGACCGTTATCGCCCTGGAGCGGGCGGTCGCCGCCCGCGCCCCCTGGGCCTTCCTCGCCCCACTGGGCAGTGCCGTGGGATGCCTGGCCCTCATGGCCGGTGCCCCCGACGTCGTCGGTCGGGGACTCATGACCGGCGCCGCCGGCATCCTGTGCGCCATCTACCTGCGCGTTCACCGGCGCGCCCCCAGCGCAGCCGTCGACGTCGAGGCCATGGGCGCGGCCGCCCTCCTGCTGGGGGACGTCCTGTGGCTGGGGGGCCGCGGCATGGAGGACGTCGTCCCGCTGTGGCTGCTCTTCCCCGCGCTCACCATCATCGGTGAGCGCCTGGAGCTGGCCCGTATCGCCTTCCTCGACGAGATGGTGGAGACCGTTGTCGAGGCGCTGTCCGGTGCGGTGGTCCTGGGCGCCTGCCTGATGCTCATCGCACCGGGCTCCCACCTGGTGGTCGGCCCGGCCCTGCTGGGGCTGGCCGTTGTCACGGCCTACTACGACGTCGCCCGACGCACGATCCGCCTGCGCGGCGGGGTGCGTTTCATGGCAGCCTCCATGCTCGCCGGCTACGGGTGGCTCGCCGTCGCCGGGGCGGTCTGGTCGCTGTGGGGCCTGCAGGGGCTGAACGGGGCCGCCTACGAGATCGTCATCCACTGCATCACGGTGGGCTTCGCCTTCTCCATGATCCTGGCCCATGCGCCGGTCATCATCCCCGCGATCGTCCACCGCGCCCTGCCCTACCACCGACTCATGTGGCTGCCCTACGTTCTGCTGCACGCCGGCCTGGTGGTGCGCGTCGCGGGGCTGCTGGCGCAGGCCTCCGCGGCCTGGAAGGTCGGCGGCGCCGTGGGAGTGGCGGCGATCGGCGTCTTTATGGTCCTCACCCTGGGGCGCGTCCTGGCCTCCGGCAGCATCCGCGAACCGGTGAGGGCAAGACCGCCGGCTGCGGCCGCGGCATCCGGGGCGACGACGTCGCCGGCGACAGGGAGCCCCACATGAGCCTGTCCATCGGTTCTCCCGGTACCGGGCCCGCCCCCCGCCCCGGCTCGCTTCCCGGCCCCGGACGAGCGAGTGGCCCAGGCCGCCCCGCCAAGAAGCCCTCCCGGCGCACCATCCAGGTGCGTCGCAATGCCCTGGTCATGGCCTGGCTGCTCATCGCCGCGGTCCTGGCGGCCCTGACCATCGTGGGCCCGCTGGTCTCCTGGGGCACCTGGCTGCCCCTGCACGCCCTGCTCCTGGGCGGGATCGGCAGCGCCATCACCATCTGGTCCGCCCACTTCGCCGACACCCTCCTGCACCGCCCGGCCCTGGGCGGCGCCGCCCTGCTGGACGTGCGCCTCTACGCCCACAGCCTCGGCACCGCCGTCGTGCTCACCGGCATCACCATGGGCCAGCAGGTGGTCGCGCTCATCGGGGCGGCCGTCGTCATGGCCCAGGCCGTCGCCGGCGTCGTGGCCATCACTGTGCAGTACCGCAGGGCCATTGCCCCGCGTCTGGCGTCCCTGGCCCTCCACTACGCCGTCGCTTTGGTCCTGCTGGCCACCGGTGCGCTCCTGGGCTTCCTCATCTCCTGGTCCAACGCCCACGGGCGCTCCGCCCTGGCCGACGGCTTCTACCTGGCCCACACGACCACCATGCTGCTGGGCTTCGTGGGCACCACGGTCCTGGGCACGCTCACCGTCCTGTGGCCCACGATGCTGCGCACCCCCATGGAGCCGGTCGCACCGCGCTGGACCACCCGCGGCCTGCCCTACCTCGTGGGCGGCACCGGGCTGGTGGCCGCCTGCGGGCTGTGGCCGCCCCTGGCGGGCCTGGGCACCCTGGTCTACCTCGGTGGCGCCTGCGCCGTCCTCGTGCCCGCGTACCGCACCGCCCGCCGGGTCCCGCCGATCTCCTTCGCTACGGCCTCCGCCACGGCCTCGGTGGCCTGGTTCATCGGCTGCGTCGCCGTCCTGGGGGCCCGCATGGCGCTGGCCGACGACGCCGCCGCTGCCCGCCAGGTCATCCACTCCCTGCGCCTGCCCCTGGCGGCGGGCTTCGCCCTGCAGATCCTCGTGGCGGCCCTGAGCTACCTCACCCCGGTGATGCTCGGTGGCGGCCCCGCAGCCACCCGGGCCACCAACGCGATCATGGACCGCGTCGCCGCCTACCGGGTCACCGCCGCCAATGCCTGCCTCCTGCTGGCGCTCAGCCCGGGGGCGCCCTGGCGGGTGCGCGTCGTCGCCGGTGCCCTGGCCGCGCTGGTGACCTCCTACCTGCTGGTGGGCATGATCCTCAGCCTGCGTGAGCTCTCCCAGCGCAAGCGCCCCCCGCGTACCCCACGCACCTCGGCCGACGCCGCCCCCACCTCCGACCCCGCGGGCCACCGGTCCGCCCAGCCCCGAAGGGGAACCCGATGACGAAGACGCCCGACGCGCAGGCACCATCCCCCGACGAGGCCGCCGCTCCCGAGACAGCTGGCTCCGAGAACGCCCCTGCTCAGGACACTGCCGCCCAGGACCCCGCGAACAGCGACGCCGGCGACACTGCTCAGACCTCCGGCGGCACTGCTGCCGGGCGCGCCGCGGCGGGCGCTGACAAACCTGAGGGCGCCCACCGCCGAGCGGTGACGGCCGGTACGGCCCCCGCCATCGACCGCGGCCGCCGCCTCCTGCCTGGCGGGGCCGGCCGGGCGGCGGGAGGTGGGACTGCCGCATCGCCCTCGGGCGGCCTGCTCCAGTCCGCCGACCGCCGCGGCATCCTCATGGGACTGCTCACCGCCGGAGCGGCCGTCGTCGTCGGAAGCGTCATCGGCAACCGCGGCCAGGGCGGGACCACCCAGGACGTCGCGCCCACCGGCAACACCGTCAACGCCACCATCAAGGTGCAGGGCATGCGGTTCGTGCCCGACACGGTCGACGTCACCCCCGGTGACCGGCTCGTCATCACCCTGGACAACACCGCCGACCAGGTCCACGACCTCGTCCTGGCCACCGGCCAGACCACCGGGCGCATCGCCGCCGGCGCCAAGGGCAGGCTCGAGGTCGATGTCGTCCCCGGGCCGATCGAGGGCTGGTGCTCCATCGCCGGCCACCGCGCCCAGGGCATGGTCTTCCACGTCACTGCCGGCGGGGCAGTCGCCGGTGCCCACCAGCACGGCAGCGGTCAGAGCAAGCAGGCCGGCTCCGGCAAGGACGCGGTTCCCGACTACTCGGCCCGTCTGCCTGCCGACTTCAAGGCCTTCGACGCCGCCCTGCCGCCCGCCCCCACCAGCCCCGATGGCGGCCCCATGACCCACCGGCACACCTTCACCGTCAAGGAGCAGGTCATGCAGGTCGGCGCCGGTGTCACCCAGCGGCGCATGACTTTCAACGGGCAGGTCCCCGGCCCCGTCCTGCGCGGCAAGGTGGGGGACACCTTCGAGATCACCCTGGTCAACGACGGCACGATGAGCCACTCCCTGGACTTCCACGCCGGGATCACCCCGCCCGATCAGGCGATGCGCTCGATCAACCCCGGGGAGTCCCTCGTCTACACCTTCAAGGCCCAGTACTCGGGGATCTGGCTCTACCACTGCTCCACCTCGCCGATGAGCCTGCACCTGGCCTCCGGCATGCACGGGGCCGTCATCATCGACCCGCCGGGGCTGGCGGCCGTGGACCGCGAGTACGTCATCGTCGCCTCCGAGGTCTACCTCGGTCCCGAGGGCGGCGAGCCCAACACGGACAAGATCGCCGCCAAGACCCCCGACCTCATGACCTTCAACGGGGTGGCCTTCCAGTACCGCCAGCAGCCTCTCAAGGCCAAGGTCGGCGAGCGCGTGCGCTTCTGGGTCATGGCCGCCGGGCCCTCCCTGCCGACGTCCTTCCACACCGTCGGCCTGCAGTTCGACCAGGTCTTCTTCGAGGGGGCCTGGACCCTCGGCGGCCCGAGCCGCATCGGGGCCGCCTGGTCCGGCGGTTCCCAGGCCCTTGGCCTGCAGCCGGCCCAGGGCGGATTCGTGGAGTGCGTCGCCTCCGAGCCGGGCCACTACGTGTTCGTGACGCACTCCTTCGCCGACATGGAGAAGGGCGCTCACGGCGTCCTGGAGGTCAGCGCCTGAGTCGTGGGCGCCTCAGGCCACGGCTTGGAGTGCCCCCGAACGCCGCTTCGGCCCCGGGGGACTGTACCCGGGGCCGAAGCCTAGCGATATCAGAAGTGGTGGACGGGTGGACTGGTGGTGTGGTCGAGGTCGGGCGCTCAGGCGACGTCGGCGTGGACGATCTTGAGGTCCGGCTCCTCGTGGACGGGCTGAGCCGAGTTGATCTGGCAGCCGTCAGGCCCGTTGGGCAGGAACTTGAGGCGCTCGTAGGCGGCCGGGTCGGGGCCGACGACGGCCCGGAGGAAACCCTCGTGCATGGTGCACACCAGGTCGCGCGGCTGGTGGTTGCGGGTGATGAGCGGGCAGGAGCGCAGGACGACGGTGTCTCCGGAGACCTCCGGGGCGAAGCCCATGACCGCGAGGTAGGGGATGAGGGCGGTGACCCGGTCCACCTGCTCGCCGTCGACCGTCGGCTCGGCAACGGTGCCGGGGGTCAGCTCGGCCCAGCGGCGACCGATCTCCAGAGCGGTGGCGTGGGCATCCTCGCCCTCGCCCAGGGTGTCGGCGATCGCATCGAGCAGCAGCAGGTAGGCGTCGACCATCTGCTGGGGGTCGGGGGCCGTTGAGGCGTAGCGCAGGGCTGGGCGGCCCCGCTTGCCCGTCGGCTTGGTGGACACCGTGACGAAACCGGCGTCAACCAGGGCGTCGAGGTGCTCACGGACGGTGTTGTGGTGCAGGTTGAGTGCGCTGGCGACCTGGACGGCC
Organism: Actinomyces acetigenes; assembly: GCF_031296635.1. Taxonomy (NCBI): domain Bacteria; kingdom Bacillati; phylum Actinomycetota; class Actinomycetes; order Actinomycetales; family Actinomycetaceae; genus Actinomyces; species Actinomyces acetigenes. The sequence goes on along the minus strand of NZ_JASPFC010000015.1, from coordinate 34,449 downwards.
GTCATTGCGTCGTTAGAAGCCTCCACGACCTCCAGGACGCGCCGGCGCGCCGCAGAGAGGTTAGCGCGTGCGGACAGGTCGCCCAGAGCGGGACGTGGAAGCGAAGGGGTCGGACGGTTGTGCATGTCCTGAGACTAACGCGCTTTCGCTTGTGGGAACCGTCAAAATCGGTGTGTAGTTGAATCCTGCAACGGCTGCGTGATGTGAGTTTTGGCACATAGCATCCAATAGCGGCTCCGGTGAAACGTGAAAAAACTCAGTATTGACGCCGTTTCTGGTGGGTCATCGCCTTGTACCAGGGCAAACGGCTCTCGGGGTTAAGGGGCGCGCTGTCGACGAAACTGTGACGTGCCCGGAAGGGCTCCGCACGCCGCCGGGATTGCATCAGGGACGGGTGGGGTCCTCGGCCTCCAGTGAGGGGGCCAGCAGTCGTCGGAAGGACTCCACCCGCGCGCTCCGCTCCTCGGGAGCGGCCAAGGCTCCCGGGGCGTCCGGCCCGTCCGCCGTGCTCGCCCACTTATCCAGGGCGCAGTCGACGACGCCGTCCTCGTGGGTGCACCCGCGTGGACAGTCCTCAGCCACGCGAGCCAGGTCCGGGAAGCCCCGCAGGACGTCGGCGCTGCCGACGTGGGAAACCCCGAAAGAACGCACGCCGGGGGTGTCGATGACCCAGCCGCCCCCGGGCAGCTCGAGGGCCTGAAGGCTGGTGGAGGTGTGGCGACCCCGGCCGGTGACCTCGTTGACGTGCCCGGTGGCGCGGTCGGCGCCCGGCACGAGCGCGTTGATGAGCGTGGACTTGCCGACCCCGGAGTGGCCCACGAGGACTGAGACGGCTCCGTCGAGCACCTGGCGGACCGCCTCGACGCCGTCGTCGGGCCGCTCGCCGCCGGTCTGGGAGGGGGCGGCCTCGGGCCCGTGGGGGCTCAGTCGCGTGGCCAGGCAGCGCACGCCCAGGGGGCTGTAAAGGTCCGTCAACGGGGCGGCGTCGGCCAGGTCGGTCTTGGTGAGCACAATGAGCGGCTCCATGCCGGCGTCGTAGGCGGCCACGAGGTATCGGTCGATCATGCGCGGGCGCGGCTCGGGGTCGGCCACGGCGGTGACGATGACGAGCTTGCCGGCGTTGGCGACGATCGCCCTCTCGGTGCCGGCTCCGTCCCCGTCCTCGGCACTGCGGCGCAGCAGGGTGGTGCGCTCCTCGATGCGGACCATGCGCGCCAGGGTGCCTTTGCGGCCGCTGGTGTCCCCGACGACGGCAACCCGGTCGCCGACGACGACCTTGCCCCGACCCAGCTCGCGGGCCTTCATGGCGGTGATGTTGCCGCTGGAGTCCTCGGTGAGACTTGGGTCGTCCAGGCGGATCCGGTAGTGGCCGCGGTCGATGCGGGTGACCATGCCCAGGGCCGCGTCGGCGTGGCTGGGGCGTTGCTTGGTGCGCGGGCGCGAGCCCCGGCCGGGGCGGACTCTCACGCGCGGGTCGTCGGTGCCGATGTCGCGGCGGACCATCAGGCACCATCTCCCGGGGTCGCCGGATCGCGGTGCGACGCCGTGGCGGGGCCGGTACCGCACTCACGGGCGGTGGCGAGCATGGCGGCCCACAGGTCCGTGAAGCCGGGCAGCGTCTTGGAGGTGCACTCGACGTCGTCCAGGCTCACACCCTCGACGCTCAGGCCGATGATGGCGGCGAAGGTCGCCATCCGGTGGTCGGCGTAGGAGCGCAGGGCGGCGCCGTGCAGCGGTGCGGGGCGGATGATGAGCCCGTCAGTGGTTTCCTCGGCGTCCCCGCCCAGGAGGCGGATCTGGGTGGCCAGGGCCGCCAGGCGGTCGGTCTCGTGCCCGCGCAGGTGCGCGATGCCGGTGAGGGCGCTGGTGTGGCCCTGGGCTCCGGCAAGCGCTGCCAGGGCCGCCACTGTGGGGGCCAGCTCGCCGACGTCGGACAGGTCCGCGTGGATCCCGGTCAGCCGCCCGGTGCCGCGGGCCGTGAGGGTCCCGTCGGTGAGTGTCACCTCCCCGCCTAGGCGGGGGAGGAGTTCGCGCCAGGCGTCGCCGGCCTGGGTCGTGGCCGCCGGCCAGTGGGGGATACTCACCCGGCCGCCGGCCACGAGGGCGGCAGCCAGGAAGGGGCCGGCGTTGGACAGGTCCGGCTCGATAGCCACCTGCCCTCCGAGCGGGCGGCCGGGGTGGACCCGCCAGGTGCGCTCGCCGTCACCGGCACCGGGGGCGGGCTCGTCGACGGCGATGCCCCGCTCGCGCAGCGTCGCCACCGTCATGGCCACGTGCGTCAGCGAGGGCACCGGCCCGGTGGGGGTAACCTCCAAACCGCCGGGCAGGATGGCGCCCAGGAGCAGGAGGGCGGAGACGAACTGGGAGGAGGCCGAGCCGTCAATCGCCACCCGGGCGCCCTCGGCTCGCAGGAGGGCGCCGCCGCCGGGGCCGACTCGGAAGGGCAGGAAACCGGGCTCACCGAGGTGGGTGACCTCGGCGCCCAGGGCGGCCAGCGCGTCGAGCAGAGGCGCCATGGGGCGGCGCCGGGCGGCCTCGTCCCCGTCGAAGACGACCGGGGCGTCGGCCAGCGCGGCCAGGGCGGGCACGAAGCGCATGACGGTCCCGGCCAGGCCGACGTCGATGCGTCCGACGCCGTCGGATCCGGCCTGCACGTGCAGCGGCAGGGGAGCGGGCGTGACGCGCAGGCGAGTGCCGGTCTCGTCGAGGTCCTCGAAGCGGGCACCGAGCACGCTCAGGGCGGCGAGCATGAGCTCGGTGTCGCGCGAGCGCAGGAGCCCGGTGAGCGTGGTCGGTGCGTCAGCGAGCGCGGCCAGCAGCAGGGCCCGCGCACTCAGCGACTTCGAGCCCGGCAGCTCCACGACGGCCTCCGGCGCCCCCGCCGCCACCGGTGCCCGCCACGGCTCGGCCGATCCGGCCGAGAGGGCCGCAGGGACGCCAGGGTCGCCGGCGCCGGGGGCGTCGGTCATGCGAGGGCCTCGATGACCGCGTTGAGGGTCGTCGAGGGACGCATGACGGCGTCGGTCAGGGCCTCATCGGGACGGTAGTAGCCGCCGATGTCCACCGGGGAACCCTGGACGGCCAGCAGCTCGGCCTGGATCGTGTCATTGAAGGCCTCGAGCTGCTGGGCGATCGGGGAGAAGACGGCGGCGAGCTCAGGACTGGTCTCCTGCGCGGCCAGCTCGCGGGCCCAGTACAGGGCCAGCCAGGCGTGCGAGCCGCGGTTGTCGATCTGCCCCAGGCGGCGTGCCGGGGAGCGGTTCTCCTCCAGCAGCCGGGCCGTGGCGGCCTCCAGGGCGTCGGCCAGGACCTCGGCGCGCTCGTTGCCGCTGACCTGGGCCACGTGGTGGAAGGCCTCCGCCAGGGCCAGGAACTCGCCCAGGGAGTCCCAGCGCAGGTAGTCCTCCTCAAGCAGCTGGCGCACATGCTTGGGGGCCGAGCCCCCGGCCCCGGTCTCATAGAGGCCGCCGCCGTTCATCAGCGGCACCACCGAGAGCATCTTGGCGCTCGTGCCCAGCTCGAGGATGGGGAAGAGGTCCGTGTTGTAGTCGCGCAGCACGTTGCCGGTCACCGAGATCGTGTCCTCGCCGCGGCGGGCGCGCTCCAGGGACAGGCGCGTGGCCGCCACCGGGTCCAGGACGCGGATGTCCAGGCCCTCGGTGTCCTCATCTGCCAGGTAACGGTTCACCAGGTCGATGAGGACGGTGTCGTGCCCGCGCTCGGGGTCCAGCCAGAAGACGGCCGGGGCGCCGGTGGCTCGGGCCCGCGTGACCGCCAGGTGCACCCAGTCGCGGATGGGGGCGTCCTGGGTGGTGCAGGCCCGCCAGATGTCGCCGGCGGCCACCTCGTGGGACAGCAGCACCGCACCGGGCTCGGCGCCCGCGCCCTCGACCACGACGACCTCCACGGTGCCGTCGGCCGGGATGAGGAAGGTCTTGTCGTGGCTGCCGTACTCCTCGGCCTTGCGGGCCATGAGGCCCACATTGGGCACCGAGCCCATGGTGGCCGGGTTCAGGGCGCCGTGGGTGCGGCAGTCATCGATGACGGCCTGGTAGACCCCGGCGTAGGAGGAGTCCGGGATGACGGCGAGGGTGTCCGCGGTCTGGCCGTCCGGCCCCCACAGGTGCCCGCCGGCCCGGATCATGGCGGGCATGGAGGCGTCGATGATGACGTCACTGGGCACGTGCAGGTTCGTGACGCCGCGCTCGGAGTCCACCATGGACAGGCGCGGCCCGGCGGCCAGCTCGGCCTCGATGGCGGCGCGGATCTCCTCGCCCTGGGGCAGCGAGTCCAGGCCCGCCAGGATCGAGGCCAGCCCGTCCTCGGCCCGCAGGCCCGCCTCGGCCAGGACCCGCCCATAGGTGGAGAAGACGCCCGGCAGGGCGGCGCGCACCGCGTGACCGAAGATGATCGGGTCGGAGACCTTCATCATCGTGGCCTTCAGGTGCACCGACAGCAGCAGGTCCTCGTCCTTGGCGGCGGCCACCTGCCCGGCGAGGAACTCATCCAGGGCGGCGGCGCTCATGAAGGTGGCGTCCACGACCTCCCCGGCGCTCACCGGCAGCGACTCCCGCAGGACGATCGGCTCGCCGCCGTCGGCCGGGCGCAACCGGATCTGCAGGGTACCGGCCTCGGGCACGACGACGCTGCGCTCATTGCGCCGGAAGTCGCCCGATCCCATCGTGGCCACGCGGGTGCGCGACTCGGGTGACCAGGCCCCCATCGAGTGCGGGTGGGAGCGGGCGTAGGCCTTGACGGCCGCCGGGGCGCGCCGGTCCGAGTTGCCCTCGCGCAGGACGGGGTTGACGGCGCTGCCCTTGACGGCGTCATAGGCGGCGCGCGCCTCCTGCTCGGCGGGCGTGGCGGGGGAGTCGGGATAGTCGGGGATCTCGTATCCCAGGGCCTGGAGCTCGGCGATGGCGGCCTTGAGCTGGGGCAGGGAGGCCGAGACGTTGGGCAGCTTGATGATCGTGGCCGCCGGGGACTGGGTGAGCTCACCCAGGCGGGCCAGGTCGTCGTCGGCCAGGGAGAAGGCCGCCAGGATGCGTCCCGCCAACGAGATGTCCGCGGTGCCCACGCTCACGCCCGCCCGCTGGGCGAAGCCGCGCACGATCGGCAGGAAGGAGTGGGTCGCCAGCATCGGGGCCTCATCGGTCCAGGTGTAGACGATGTCGGGCTGTGCAGCCTGCTCCGACTGGGGCGACTGGCTTGCCTGAGCCGGCTGGGCGGACTGGACGGTCATGAGTGCTCCCTAGCGTGTCGATGACGTGTCTGCGCGTGGTGGTCGGTGGTGCGGGCGCCTCAGGGCGCCGCGACCGGTCGGAAGTGGACCGGGGCGAGCGTAGCCGCCGCCTGTGTCGCCCAGGTGACAGGTGCCGGGGCGCTCCGAGCGGTGACGGCGATGGGCCGACGTCGGGCCCGGGCCTGGAACCAACGGGCTATGGGGCCGGCGAGGGTGACTCAGGCGGTCACGTAGCGCCGCTGGGCGGCCTGCTGGGCGGCCTGCATCGCCTCGCGCTGCTGGCGGGCGTTGCGCACCTGCCAGGCCAGGGACGGCCTGCCCTGACGGTCGACGGCGGCCAGCGCGAGCCCGGCTCCCAGGGCGGCCCCGCGCAGCAGCCCGGAGAGGGCCTCCTTGCGGGCCTGCGTCCCCTTGACCGCCCAGACGGGGTTGTTGACCACGGTGAGAGGCACGTTGAGGGCGGCCAGGATGGTGGCGTTCGTGCGGGGCGCCCGGCCGGCGGCCAGCCCCAGCCCGGCCACGAGGCTCACGGCGCCCGAGGCTCGGGTGAGCAGCCGGGCGTCGGAGGTCAGCACCGGCGGCAGGCCGGCCCGCTCCAGCGTGGGGGCGACCTTCTCGAACTTCTCCACGTGGCGCGACGGGCGCACCATGGCGTCGAGTCCATCGACGATGAAGGGCGCAGCGAGCATGGGGCGGACGAAGGAGCGCAGAATGTTCATGCCCCCATCCTGACCTACACGGGCGGCTCGGGCCAGCGATATCGCCGCTCGAACGTGGCGCGTGCCTCGCTGGGCGCGGACGGGGAATGAATCCTGGCCGCTATCGCGTTGGTCAGGACATGAGTACTCAGCAGCCGACCGCGCCGCCATCGAGACGGACCGCCCGCCGGCGGGGCGCACTACCGAGCGGGCCACGAGGCCGCCGTGAGCGGCCCGGCCGGCAGGACCGGCGCCGTCGGCACCGTGTCCCGTCGGGACGGCCGGCCAGGATGACCGAGATGATGACCGAGACAATGGCCGAGGCTCGTGGCGTCGGTGAGGCCCAGGACCCCAGGAGCACGTTAGGCTCGTGGCTGATGACGGACATCGACGACCACACAGATGAGCTCGCCCTGGATGAGGTGATCGATCCGGGCGATGACGTACGCGATCTGGACCGGGCGCCGGCCGGTGAGGACGAGGCCGCCCGGGCCGCCCGCTTCGAGGCCGAGGCCCTGCCCTACCTGGACCAGCTCTACGGCGCCGCCCTGCGCATGACCCGTAACCGGGCTGACGCCGAGGACCTTGTGCAGGACGCCTACGCCAAGGCCTTCGGCTCCTTCCACCAGTACCGGCCCGGCACCAACCTCAAGGCCTGGCTCTACCGGATCCTGACCAACACCTTCATCAACTCCTACCGCAAGAAGCAGCGCGAGCCGCTCCAGTCCGACGCGGAGGCGGTCGAGGACTGGCAGCTGCACCGGGCCGCCTCCCACGACTCGGTGGGGCTGCCCAGCGCGGAGAACCTCGCCCTGGACGCCCTGCCGGACTCCGACATCAAGGACGCCCTGGGACAGCTCACCGAGGACCGGCGCCTGGCCGTCTACCTGGCGGACGTGGAGGGCTTCTCCTACAAGGAGATCGCCGAGATCATGGACACGCCCATCGGGACCGTCATGTCCCGGCTGCACCGAGGGCGCCGCCAGCTGCGCGAGCTGCTGGCCGACTACGCCCGAGAGTACGGATACGGGGAGGAGGAGAAATGACAGACCACATGGAACCGGGTACCAACGGCGACAAGAGCGCCGAGCCGGTCAAGAGCCCCAAGACGGCGGACGACTCCCAGGACTGCTCCTGCGCCGAGGCCCGCGCCCACCTGGAGGCCTTCCTCGACCGCGAGTGCACCGCCGACCTGGCCGAGCGCCTCGCCCAGCACGTGGCCACCTGCTCGCACTGCTCCCGCCTCGCCGACGCCGAGACCCACCTGCGGGAGATCCTGCGCTCGCGGTGCGCCGAGCAGGCCCCTCCCGAGCTGCGCGCCCGCGTCCTGGGGCGCCTGTCGGCCCTGCGCGCCACCGCGGTGAGTGTGACGACGACGTCGACCACGACCCGGACCCAGTCCTCCGCCTCCGGGCGGGTCGTGCGCGTCGTGGAGTCCCGGGTCGAGTCCTCCCGGACCGTCCGCTTCGAACGCGACTGAGGACGCGGCCGGGCCCCGCAGGCAGTGACGTGCGCTGACGTGTGGTCGCCTTCACCGGCTGGTCGGCGGCACGAGACTGGCCCAGGCGCGCCGCCGTGTGCGAGAATCGGCGGCGTTCCGTGCCCCCTCGTGGGGCGAGTCAAGACACGAGGAGGCAGTGATGAGCAAGCGCGGTCGTAAGCGTCGTGCACGCGCCAAGTCCAGCGCCAACCACGGCAAGCGTCCCAACGCCTGAGCCGGGTGGCGCGCTGAGCGCAACGCCCTGAGACATAGCAGATGTCGGCCGGTTACCGCCACGGTGACCGGCCGACGCCGTTCTTGAGCCGTTCCGGAACCGCCCTGGTCAGGCGCCGGTTCGCGCTCGCAGTTTGGGTCCTATGGCCTTGACGGTGATGAGACGCTGAGGTGTGAGCCGCGGAACACGGCCTGATTCGTGGTGAGGGGCACTGTCCAGCCTCTCACCGAGGAACCCGGTGGTGTCTCGTAGGTATGGCCTTGCCGGCTCCTCCTCAACGACGGCGGTGTGACATGAACCTGAGGAACCTGACCGCACCAGACCAGTGGACACTTTCTGACAACTCGCTCCTGCGGCGCATCCTCGTGTGCTTCCTGGGGGAGGTGATTACGGCAGTCGGGATCGCGATCTGCCTGGAGGGCAAGAGCGGCGTCGACCCGTTCACCGCCTTCCTGCAGGGCATCTCCCACGTCTCCGGGATCTCCTTCGCGGCGATCGTCCCGATCGTCAACATCATCATGCTGATCCTCGTCTTCCCCTTCGACCGGTCCATCTTCGGTCTGGGGACGGTCATCAACTTCACCGTCGTGGGTGTCCTCGTGGACTACTTCCGCCCGATCTACCGCAGCTTCTTCCACGTCGAGTACTCCGTCGGCAGCATGCTCCTCCACCTGGCGATCGGGTTGCCGCTGTTCTGCCTGGGAGTCTCCATGTACATCACCTGCGACCTGGGCCAGTGCCCCTATGACGGGATCGCTCCCTCGCTCAGGCGGCACTTCCCGCGCTACAGCTACCGCGCCTACCGGCTGGTCCAGGACATCATCACGATCTTCCTGGCCCTGCTCCTGATCAGGTTCGACCTCTCGCTGGGCATCGTCGCCCTGGGCACGGTCATCATGGGCTTCTTCATCGGCCCTATCGTCGGTTTCTTCAACAACCACGTCTCCAACCGCCTGGTGGGGATCAGCGGCGACATCTTCGCCGCCTTCGAGTCGTCGTCTGACGAAGGCTCTCCGGCGCCTGCCTGACCGGCGGGTATCGAGGCGTCAGGACTCGGGGCGCTCGACGCCGAGCCACTCGTACCAGCCGCGGTGCAGCACCAGCCAGGCCAGCAGACCGTAGCCGGCCTGGCCCGGGTGCGTGCCGCCGGCGGCGGCGACGTCGGCCGTCCACTGCTCGTGGTTGCGCAGCGGCTCGAAGGCGTCCACGTAGGGCACGTTGCGCCTCAGGCACACCTCCTCGGCGGCCTGGGAGAGCTGGGCAGTGGCGTCGGGGTCGGCCTCGGGCAGGGGAGGGGGCCCGACCACGAAGCACTCGCGGTGGTCGGAGGCGGCAGTGTCGAGGATGTTGGCCAGGGCCAGGCGTGAGCGGGCGTAGGAGATGCCGGCGAGCACGTCGGCCACGCCCAGCCCCACGACGAGCCGGTTGATGCCGGTGTGCGTGGAGCGCCGGGCCACCTCGGGGCCCCAGCGGTCGGACATCTGCGCCGTCGTCTCACCGGGAACCGCCAGCGAGGTCCACAGGATGTCGGCGTCCCGGGGCGTGCGGGCCATGACCCGGCCCGTCCATCCCAGGGCGCGCCCGTCACCATGACCGGCCACCAGCTCGTCGCCAATGAAGCTCAGCCTCGTCTCACGCATGGCAGCGCCTCCTCATGCCTCATGATCCCTCATGCTGTCTTGACATTATCGTGACCTTGGGTTGTAACGGTGGAGGCTGACGGCATTTCGGAGGCTTTGGCCTGCAATGAGTCGGAAACGATCAGCCCGTTCTCAGTGGCGGGCGAAGGCCTGACGGAGGATCTCCTCCTGCTGGGCGCGGTGGACGCCGGCGGTGCCCACCGCTGGGGCGGCGGCCTCGGGCCGGGAGACCAGCGTCGGTAGGACACCACCGGTCAGGTCGGTCGGCAGGTGGAGCGCCAGGTAGGGCCACATGCCCTGGTTGGCGGGCTCGTCCTGCACCCACACGAGCTCGGCCCCACTGAAGGGGGCCAGCGCCTCGGCGATGTCCTGGGTCTGAAGCGGGTAGAGCTGCTCGAGGCGGACGATGGCCGTGCTGGTGTCCCCGGTCTTGGTCCGGTGGGCCAGCAGGTCGTAGTAGACGCGCCCCGAGCACAGCAGCACCCGGTCCACGTCTTGCTTGCGCGCTACGGCCAGGACGGCGTCGTCGGTCTCCCCGATGACCGGCTTGAAGGTGCCGGAGGTGAAGTCCTCCACCGGCGAGCAGGCGGCCTTCAGACGCAGCAGCTGCTTGGGGGTGAAGACGATGAGCGGGCGGCGCGGACGGGTGTAGGTGTGCTCGCGCAGCAGGTGGAAGTAGCTGGCGGGCGTGGAGGGCTGGGCCACCAGCATGTTGTCCTGGGCGCACATCTGCAGGTAGCGCTCGATGCGGGCCGAGGAGTGGTCGGGTCCCTGCCCCTCCTGGCCGTGGGGGAGCAGCATGACCAGGCCGGAGCGCTGCCCCCACTTCTGGGCGGCGGAGGTGACGTACTCGTCGACGACGGACTGGGCGCCGTTGGCGAAGTCGCCGAACTGGGCCTCCCACATGGTCAGTCCCTCGGGGCGCTCCACGGAGTAGCCGTACTCGAAGGCCAGGGCGGCGTACTCGCTGAGCAGGGAGTCGTAGATCTCCAGGGGCGCCTGGTCCGGGGTCAGGAAGCTCAGGGGTGTCCATTCCTGCCCGGAGGCGTGGTCGTGCAGGACGGCGTGACGCTGGGCGAAGGTGGCGCGGCGGGCGTCCTCGCCGGCCAGGCGGATCGGCACGCCCTCCATGAGCAGGCTCCCCAGGGCGATGAGCTCTCCGAGCCCCCAGTCGATGCCGCCTTCGCGCGTGGCCTCGCGGCGCTTGGAGAGCATGGCCTGGAGCTTGGGGTGGACGGTGAAGGACTCGGGCCAGGCGACCTGGGCGTCGCCGATGCGCTCGACGACGTCGCGCGGCACGGCCGAGGCCCAGCCCAGCATCATGCCGGTGCCCGCCCGCTGGGAGTAGGGGACCTCCAGGGAGGACAGGGGCACGCCGACCTTCGTGGGGTCCGACAGGTCCTGCGTGGAGGTGTCGGTGGCGTCCCCGGCGCCGCCGGAGCCCGTGCCCCCGGTGACCTGGACGCGGGCCTCGGTGAAGACCCGCTCCAGCTCGTCCTGGTAGCTCTTGGCGATCTCGCCGGCCTCCTGCGGGGTGATGTCGCCGCGTCCCACGAGGGCGGCGGTGTAGACCCCGCGCGTGGAGTCCAGTGAGTCGATGAGCCGGTACATGAGCGGCTGAGTCATCGAGGGGTCGTCTCCCTCGTTGTGGCCGCGGCGCCGGTAGCAGATGAGGTCGATGATGACGTCCTTGTGGAAGGTGCGTCGGTACTCGTAGGCGTGGCGGGCGGTGCGGGCCACCGTCTCGGGGTCGTCGGCGTTGACGTGGAAGATCGGCACCTGCAGGCCCTTGGCCAGGTCGGTGGCGTAGATGGTGGAACGGGCCGAGGCTGAGCCGGTGGTGAAGCCGATCTGGTTGTTGACGACGATGTGGACGGTGCCGCCGGTGCGGTAGGCGGGCAGCTGGCTCATGTTGAGGGTCTCGTAGACCACGCCCTGGCCGGCGAAGGCGGCGTCGCCGTGGACGAGGACCGGCATGACCGTGTAGCCCTTCTCGCCCAGGCCGATGCGGTCCTGCTTGGCGCGCACGATGCCCTCGACGACGCCGTCGACCGTCTCCAGGTGGGAGGGGTTGGCGGCCAGGGAGACGCGGGTGGACACGCCGTCGGTCCCGGAGAAGACGCCCACGGTGCCCAGGTGGTACTTGACGTCCCCGGTGCCGGCGCCCTCGATGACGCCGTTGCCCTCGAACTCGTCGAAGACCTGGCCGTAGGACTTGCCGGCGATGTTGGTGAGCACGTTGAGGCGGCCGCGGTGGGCCATGCCGATGACGACCTCGTCGAGGCCGTCGTGGGCGGCGGCGTCGAGCAGGCGGTCCAGGGCCACGATGAGGGACTCCCCGCCCTCGAGGCTGAAGCGCTTCTGGCCCACGTACTTGGTCTGCAGGAAGGTCTCGAAGGCCTCGGCCTGCTCCAGCTTGGTGAGGATTCGACGGCGCTCCTCGTCACCGATGTCCTCCCAGTCGCGCTCGAGGCGCTCCTGCCACCAGACGCGCTGGGCCGGGTCCTGGATGTGCATGTACTCCACGCCCACGGTGCGGCAGTAGGCGTCGCGCAGCATCTTGAGGATCTCGCGCAGGGTGGCCCGATCGCGCCCGCCCAGCCCCCGGGTGGGGAAGGAGCGGTCCAGGTCCCACAGGCTCAGCCCGTAGGAGGTGATGTCCAGGTCCGGGTGGCGGCGCAGGCGGTAGGTGAGCGGGTCGTTGTCGGCGGCCAGGTGGCCGCGCTGACGGTAGGCGTGGATGAGCTCGGCCACGCGCGCCGGCTTGCCGGTCTCCAGCTCGGGGTCGTAGGTGGTGTCACGCATCCACGCGACCGGCTCGAGGGGGATGCGCAGGGACTCGAAGGCTCGGTTCCAGAAGCCGTCCAGTCCCAGGAGCTTGCGCTCCACCAGGCGCAGGAACTCGCCGGAGGCGGCGCCCTGGATGACGCGGTGGTCGTAGGTGGAGGTCAGGGTGACGACCTTGCCGATGCCGTGGCGGGCCAGGGTGTCGGGGCTCGCGCCGGCGAAGGCGGCCGGGTAGTCCATGGCGCCGACCCCCACGATGAGCCCCTGGCCGGGCATGAGGCGCGGCACCGAGTGCAGGGTGCCGATCATGCCCGGGTTGGTCAGGGTCACGGTGGTGCCGCGGAAGTCGTCAAGGTCCAGCTTGTTGTCGCGGGCCTTGGCCACGAGGGCCTCGTAGGCCTCTACGAACTGGGACAGGTTCATAAGGTCGGCCTGCTTGATGGAGGGCACCAGCAGGCGGCGCTGTCCGTCAGCGCCGGGCACGTCGATGGCCAGGCCGAAGGCCACGTGGGCGGGCTCGTGCAGGACCGGCTTGCCGGCCTCGTCAACCCCGTAGGAGACGTTCATCGAGGGCATCTCGGAAAGGGCCTCGACCACCGCCCAGCCGATGAGGTGGGTGAAGGAGACCTTGCCGCCGCGGGTGCGGGCCAGGTGGCTGTTGATGACGGCGCGGTTCTCGATGAGGACCTTGGCGGGCACGGCCCGGGCGGAGGTGGCCGTGGGCATGGACAGGGAGTCGTCCATGTTCTTGGCGGTGCGGGCCGCCGCCCCCTTGAGCCTGGTGGTGCGGTCCTCACAGGCGTCACCGTCCTGGTCGTGCGCGGGGTGGGCGGCCTGGCGCTGGGCGTAGGGGGAGGTCGGGGGTGCGGTGTCCGACGGCGGCGCCGGTGGGAGGTCGGAGCGCGTGACGTCCTGGACGGCGGAGGAGCGGCGCAGGGTGGAGGCTGCCTGGGGCGTGATGGTGGCCCGGCGCGGCCCACCGGGGCCCGACGACGCAGAGCCCATGGAGGTGGCGGGGCTCGGCTGATGCAGGCCGACACTGGGATCGGTCTCGAAGAGCTCGCGCCACTGGGGACTCACGGAGGAGGGATCCGCTGACCAGGCGGCCCGCATCTCCTCCACCATCCACTCGTTGGCACCGAAACCTGGGCTGATCTGGTCCTGCGTGGGCACGTCGGGGTCTCCTCGGGGCTCGTCAGTCTCCCGTTCCGACACTGGGAGCCTCAGCGGGACCCCGGGGGAGGAACGGCGGCGTTCATCGGACATCCTAGAAGGTGAAGGGCGTCTCATGCGAGCAAATACGGGACCAAAGACACATGCGTGTCCCGGGCGTGACACGCTCGCGGCCCCGGCCCGGCGGCCGGCCCGATGGCGGCGACCTACAGGTCTCGCCACTCCTCGAAGGCATCGAGCCGGGACGTGTCGCCGTCTCCCGCAAGATCCTAATGTTTCTGCTTCAGGGGCTGCGCTCATAGATAGTTATGCTCGAAGTTGTCGATCGACTGGTGAGGTTGAAGACGAATGTCTGTTCGTGCCGTTGAGGACGGAATGTGGTCAATCGTATAATTGATGTGCACTTTTGGGGTCTATGGAATTGGCTTGGTTGTACAATTTCTGTGATTTTATCTCGTCTCCCTGTTGGTGCAGGAAGCGTGCGTAGGAACGAAGGTTTTTTACGTTACTTGGGTCGAGGGTAATGGCTCGCTCGTACACCTCCTTTACGCGATGCGTGTTATCTGATGCGCTCGCTAAAAGTTCAGCGTAGTATACTAGGATGAATGTGTCGTTAGGGTCGAGGATAATAGCTTTCTCATACATGGTGATGGCTAGATTTGTGTCGCCGACAACCACGTCTAAAAATATCGCGTAATCTTTTGTAAATCGGGCGTTATGGGGCTCTGCGGAGATGGCTTGCTCGTATATCGTTTGGGCTTGAAATACATCAGCCATGCTATGACATGTGTCCCCTAGGTAGTTGGCGTAGCTGCCGAGAATCGAGGCGGCGTTTGAGCTATTTTTGAGAGCTTCTTCAAAAATATGCTTAGGGGATGGCGATAGTTGCGCGTCTTGGTCTATTATCATTGCCATTCGGTATAGTTGATGTGCTGGAAGACTCATTTTTCCTAACTCTAATAACGTATCGATTGTTAATGGCCAGGTGGTTTTGTCGTCTGCGATGACGTCGATCACCTCCCACTTATTTTCACCTGCCTGCTTGAGGAGTGGAACGGAGCCTTTTATCGGCCTAATGGCTTGTGACCATACGCTGTCCCAATCGGCTATTTCTTCGCTGTTGTCTCGATATGTTGAAGAGAAGGATATTAGTTGCTTTTTTGTGGCGGCTCCTAGGCCGAAGCGACGCCAGTCTGCTGCTGCTTTGACCAGTGTCCCGCACCATGAGTGCTTCTCAAGTTCGTCGGCGAATGTGGCGCGCACTGCTTCGGCGCACCCGAGTAGGGGGCCTAAGCCGATACTTTCGATCTGTGATAGTTGATTTGCGTAAGAGGTGAGCTTTACTGCGTTGAGTTCGTTTTTTGATAGCGTGGGGTTGAGTGTGATTTTTTTAAAGCGATTGATTGTGTCCCACCCCACAACCTTCTCGTTGGCGCGATCTCCGTATTCGTTGTATTGGGAGCGCATTATCGTAGCAATGATGGTGCAGGAACTACTTGTCCACTGGTTGAGCAGTCCGAGTGTCAAGCTCTGATTGGATAGGAATCTGTCGATGTCATCCAGGAGGATGATGGTCTTGGGTGATGGCTGTTGGTCGCTGTTGAGAAGCTTCTCGATGTCGCCGTCGTCTCTTGGGAACCAGAGCGGGGTCTCCGGCCAGTGGGAATGAATCGTCTCTAATGCCAGGCGAGTCTTCCCGGACATGGATGGTCCCTCAATGAGGACGGGTATTCCGTTATTGAGGTGCTCCAGCAGCTGGTGCTGAATGTCGCGAGGAACGAACTCGGTGATATCACGATCCGAGCTGTGTACTCGCAGTGACTCTAAAGGTTCCTCGCTTATGTTAGTTGCCACTCCTGCTGAATCGGCGATTTGTCGCCTGCGGGAGCGCATGGAGACCCAGTCACGGAGTTGGGGTGTCGCTGCCGCTGCGGCTCCAACAGCGGCCCCGATAACGCCTCCTCCTGTTGTCCATGCTGCGCTATGTGTTGCGAAGTACGGGATCGCGGCGCCAGCGACGATGCCTCCAGCTGGCGCAAGGAGCCACCAGCCGGACTGGCTCGGATCAGTTGAGTGGACCGCCTTCTGTGGCTTCCGTGACGACATCGCAACCTCCGTGCTCACTCGGTCTGTGACGTAGGCTACCTGAGTCGTGAGAAATCAGTGACTTCAGTAATGGTTACGTGAGACCCGATGTCTGCCTCGGCCGCAGTACCACCGCGGTGGTACCGTTCGGTCACTATGCGATCGGCTTTCCGCCGGGCCTCAAGGCGCCGCACCCGCACGCACCGCGCCTCCTCGCCCGCCTCTGACCACCCCCACCCCGACTCGTCCGCCTCCGGCGCCCACGCCGCACTCCACGTGGGGGAGGGGCCCGCATGACCGACTGGCTCATGATCGCCGTCGGCGTGGTCCTCACCGTGGGCACCGCCCTGTTCGTTGCCGGCGAGTTCTCCCTGGTCGCCCTCGACCCCTCCACCGTCGAGACCCGCGCCGCCACCGGCGACAAGCGCGCCACCACCGTCCAGCGAGCCCTGGGGCGCCTGTCCACCCTCCTGTCCGGAGCCCAGGTCGGCATCACCCTGACCACCGTGCTCCTGGGCTACACCATGCAGGCTGCCCTCGCGAACCTGCTCACCGGCCTCATGAGCCACTGGCTGGCCGCCTCCGTGGCCACCGGCGCCGCAGTGGTCATCGCCCTCGTCGTCGTCAACGCCTTCTCCATGGTCATCGGCGAGCTCATCCCCAAGAACGTCACCCTGGCCGACCCCATGCGCGCCGCAGGCCTCGTGATCCCCTTCGTCATGGGCTTCACCACCCTCCTCAAGCCCCTCATCGTCCTGCTCAACGGCGCCGCCAACGCCGTCCTGCACGCCATGGGCATCGAACCCGCCGAAGAGCTCAGCGGCACCCGCAGCGCCGGCGAGCTCGCCTCCCTCGTGCGCCACAGCGCCGAGGAAGGCACCCTCGACGCCTCCACCGCCACCCTGCTCACCCGCTCCATCGGACTGGGGGCGCTGACCGCCGTGGACGTTATGACCGACCGCGGCCGCCTCCACACCCTTGAGGCCGATGACTCCGCCGAGGACGTGGTGCACCTGGCCCGCGCCACCGGCCACTCCCGCTTCCCCGTCATCGGCCGCGACGTCGACGACGTCATGGGCATCGTCCACCTGCGCCGTGCCATCGGCGTCCCCTACGAGCGGCGCGCCGACGTACCGGTCGCCTCCACCTCCCTCATGACGCCCGCCCCCCGTGTCCCCGAGACCATGCCGCTGGCCGACCTGCTCGTCGAGCTGCGTGCCCAGGGCTCCCAGATGGCGATCGTCGTCGACGAGTACGGCGGCACCGCCGGCGTCGTCACCCTCGAGGACGCCGTCGAGGAGGTCGTCGGGGACGTCGCCGACGAGCACGACCGCCGCCGCGCCGGCGCCCACCTCGACCCCTCCGGACACTGGGTCGTCCCCGGGTGGATGCGCCCCGACGAGCTCGCTACCCGCGCCGCCATCCAGGTCCCCGACGACGGCCCCTACGAGACCCTCGGCGGCCTGGTCATGACCGAGCTCGGCCGCATCCCCGCCGTCGGCGACGTCGTCGACCTGCCCCACGCCTCCCTGACCGTCGACGCCATGGACGGGCGCCGCGTCACCCGCCTCCACGTGCGCCCCAAGGACCCTGAGACCGCGCCCGGAAGCCAAGGACCAGAGGGGGAGCGCCGATGAGTACGCCAATCGCCCTCTTGATCACCGTCATCCTCCTGGCCGGCAACGCCTTCTTCGTCGGCGCCGAGTTCGCCGTCACCTCCTCGCGCCGCAGCCAGCTCGAGCCACTGGCCGAGGCCGGCGACGCCCGCGCCGCCACCGCCCTATGGGCTCTGCAGAACATCTCGCGCATGCTGGCCACCGCCCAGCTCGGCGTCACCCTGTGCTCTACCGGACTGGGCGTTGTCGCCGAGCCGGCCATCGCCCACGCCCTGGAGCCCCTGCTGGCGACCGTCGGCGTCGGGCACGCCGGCTCCCACGCCGTCGCCGTCGTCATCGCCCTGGTCATCGTCGTGGGCCTGCACGTCGTCGCCGGGGAGATGGTGCCCAAGAACATCTCCATCGCCTCCCCGGAGAAGGCCGTGCGCTGGCTCGCCCCGCCCCTGGTGTGGTGCTCGCGCGTCTTCAGCCCCGTGGTCAACGCTCTCAACGGCTTCGCCAACGGGGCCCTCAAAGTCCTGGGCATCGAGGCCAAGGAGGAGATCGCCGCCGCCTTCAACGCCGAGGAGGTCGCCTCCATCGTCGAGCGCTCCACCGCCGAAGGCGTCCTGGAGGACTCCACCGGCCTGCTCAGCGGCGCCCTGGAGTTCTCCGAGGAGACCGCCGGCAGCGTCATGGTGCCCCTGAGCGAGCTCATCACCCTGCCCCAGGACTGCACCCCGGAGGACGTGGAGCGGGCCGTGGCCTCCACCGGCTTCTCCCGCTTCCCGCTCGTCGCCGACCAGGCCGCGGTTGACCAGGGGGAGGAGCCCGTCATCACCGGCTACCTGCACCTCAAGGACATCCTCTACGCCGACGGCGCCGAGCGCACCGAGCCGGTACCCGCCTGGCGCGCTCGCGCACTCGTTCCCGTCGGCTACGACGACGAGGTCGAGGAGGCGCTGGCGGCCATGCAGCGCTCAGGGGCCCACCTCGGGCACGTGCGCAACGCGCAAGGGCGCTTCATCGGGGTCCTCTTCCTGGAGGACATCCTCGAAGAGCTCGTCGGCGAGGTCAACGACGCCATGCAGCGCGAGGAGCACCAGCGCCGTGACTAAATCGTGATTTAACGGGTGGAGTCGGCGGATACTTACAACATGGGCCGTCTCGGGCGACCATTGTCGAGCGCTGAGCAGACAGCGGTGCACAGGTGCTGATTCGTTCGTATGGCACGGGATCCTCGTGTCGGGCCGGCTGCGTGGATAGAACTGCAGGGTTTGCGTAAGAAGTGCAGGTCACACAAAGGTGTGCTGGTTCTCCTGGCAAGACCCACAGGAGACCGCTACTGTTTTAACCGAGTACAACCCAGGCTGTCGCCCTGGCAGCCGCCACGTCGTGACTGCCGGTTTGTCGGCAGCGACGACTTCCCTATGACACTCAGCCATCTGGAGGCTTCCCGCGTGACCCCGCAGCCCATGAGTCGACGCCAGCGTCGCGAGGCGGAACGTGCTGCCGAAGCCGCTCGCCAGGTCGCTGAGGCACAGGTCGCAGCCGCGCCGTCGTCACCGTCGACGACGCACACCACTCACGTCGCCGGAGCCACTCGCCGCTCACGTCGCGACCTCCACGCCGAGAACGGCGCCGCCTCCAGTCCCCTCACCGCTCCGAACCCGTCGGCTCTCCCCGACGTTCCGCTTGCCCCGCAGAAGCAGAACCACCCGCAGCGGCCCGTGGCGCCGGCAGCGGCGTCAGACACGCGGACGGGAGCGCGCCCAGGGAGCGATGCGGCGCCGTCGGTCTTCGGAGACCCGGCGCCGTCGCAGCCCGTCGCACCAATGAGCCGGATGGCTCGTCGGCGTCAGAGCGCCATTGAACAGCCCGAGCCCACCTCGCATCAGCCCGAGCAGTCGCAGGCCTCGGCGCCTCAGGGGTACAGCTCCGCATCTGCGGCCCCGTCCGTCTTCTCCCCCTCAGCACAGGTCGCCGGCGACACTCGCCCCACCCGGCGCTCCCGCAAAGACCTGCGGACCGCCCAGGTCTTCGAGGATACCCAGCAGACGCGGGAGAACCCCGCCGTCGAGAGTGCTGCGCAGCCCCAGGCTCACCGCCCCGAGAGCCGCCACAACCAGCGCCGCTCTCATCGTGCCCACCAGGCCGCGCCCGCAGCGGCACCATCAACGCCCTCGGCGTTGTCGCCCCTGGTCGCGGCCTCACTGGCCGAGTCCACCTCAGGGCTTGAGCCGGCATCTGCTCACCCCACCGGCGCCACGCCGTGGTGGGCCGCTAGCGACACGGCTTCAGCTTCGCCCAGTGACACGCAGCGTCACCGTCACGCAGCCGCGCAGACCGCCCCCGCCGAGCCGGAAGCCGGGGCGACCTCCGAACCTGCCTCCCGACCCGCGGGCCGCCGCCGGCAACGCGCCTCGGCAGCCCCCGCCGGCGCCTCGACCGCCTCGACCAACCCTGTCGTTGCCTCCACGCCCCACCACGCCGCCTCTTTCGGCGTCCCCGGCACGCAGACGGACGGCGCCGCCACCCAGACGCCGCGAACCGAAGCGCCAGCGCCCGTGGAGCTGGCTCCTCAGGCGCCCTCCGCACCCGAGACGCCCCATGAGATCCGGTTCTCGCAGCGGATCACGGACTTCCGCGGCGCCGAGACCATCGAGGTCCCCGAGGTCCGCAAGATCATGGCTGCCCGCAAAGCCGGGGTGCCGCTCGCGGACGAGGAGACCATCCACGCCATCAAGGCCGCCCGGAGCGCCAGGAAGACCAAGTCCGTGCGGACGGCCGCCCAGACCAAGCGAGGCAAGGCAGCCGACGAGGCCGCCGCCCCGACGTCGTCGGTCAGGGCCAAGGCAGCATCGAAGCCGGACACGCACCGCGACTCCTCAACCGGCCCCGCCCCAGCCCGTCCCGTCCGCCGCCGCACCGGCTCCGGGATCCTGGGGCGCACCGCCGTCCTGTCGGTCCTGGCCATGGCCACAGTGCTCGCCCCCTTGTCCAGCCACCTCGACAACACCCCGCTGGCCTCGGCCGCCATGAAGATGCACCCCAGCGGCTCCACCACGCAGAGTCCGGCCGTCGCCGGGACGAAGGCCTCCTCCGTGGCCAGCTCCGTGCTCGGCAGCGACGACCTGGACGACGACTCCGACACCCAGCTGTCCAACGTGCCCGACGCCGCCACCCGGGCCAGGATCCGCGAGGCCTACCAGAACGCTGCCAAGACCTGCTCCTCAGCCACCGGCGCCTCCGGCGACACCAGCGCCTTCAGCTCCAAGCCGCAGCTGTTCTACCCGATGCTTCCGGGCACCTACGAGATCTCCTCCGAGTACGGTTACCGCACCCACCCCACCCTCGGCTACCGCAAGCTGCACGCCGGGCAGGACATGGCCGCTCCCGTGGGGACACCCATCTACGCGGCCGCCGCCGGCACCGTCACCACCGCCGGCATGGTCGACGGCACCGGAACCATCACCATCAAGCACGAGATCGACGGCCAGGTCTGGTACACCAGCTACCTGCACATGTACGAGGACGGTATTTACGTCAAGGCCGGTGACACCGTCACGGCCGGCCAGATGATCGCCGGAGTGGGTAACACAGGCCGGTCCTCCGGTTCTCACCTGCACTTCGAGGTGCGCACCAAGGACGACACCGCCGACGAGTCCACCGTGGAGCCGTGGGGCTGGCTCAAGCAGCACAACGCCGTCGAGCTCACCACCAACTGCAGCTGAGGGAGACCCACTGTGCCGCCTGCCGCGTCACGAACCCGCCGCCCTGCCGTCATCGCCCACCGCGGCGGCGGACGCGAGGTTCCTGAGAATACCTGGAGCGCCGTCGAGCACGTGGCCGCGCTCGGGCTGGAGTGGATGGAGACCGACCTTCGGTTGACCGCCGACGGCGTCGTCGTGCTCAGCCATGACGAGGACCTGTACCGCACCGCGAACGACCCCCGCACCGTCGGCGAGGTCATGTGGGCCGAGCTTGCCGACCTCGACTCCGGCGACGGGCGCGGCTTCGTCCGACTCGACGACGCCCTGTACGCCCAGCCGGCGATGAAGTTCAACATTGACCTGAAGGACTCCAGCGTTGTCCAGGCCGCCCTGCAGACGGTGCGCGACGCCCAGGCCCTCGACCGAGTCCGGTTCGCCTCCTTCTCCGCTCGTCGGCTGGCCGTGCTGCGCCGCCAGGAGCCACGGGCCATGACCTCACTGGGCGTCAGTGACGTGCTCGGCCTCATGCTGCGCAGCGAGGCGGCCGTCCCCCTGCCCCAGACCCGCTGGGGCTGGACCCGCGGCAGGGTCGACGCCGTCCAGGTGCCGGAGAGCTACCACGGCGTCCCGGTGGTCACCCGCCGCTTCGTCGCCTCCGCGCACATCGCGGGCCTGGAGGTCCACGTCTGGACGGTGGACGACCCCGAGCGGATGCGCCACCTGGCCGACCTCAACGTGGACGCCATTATGACCGACGTCCCCAGCCTCGCCCTGAAGACTTTGGGATAACGTTGGGCGATAGGGGTCGCACCGCTGAGCAGCGGTGTAAGGAGTCTTGCTCACCTCTATCCTCGGTACTACCATAATATGGTGAGGTTCGAGTTCAGCGATTCTGCAGACAAGCATGGCGTGCCCCGCTCCGATGCGGAGTACGCCGTCATGCATCACGTCGACTACGAGATCCTCCAACCCCGCCGTGCAGGTGAGCAGTCATTCATGTTCGTCGGTCGGCCCCACCCGCAGGCACTGCGCTACCTCGAAGTCGGCGTCGCCGTTGACGGTCGTGGTCGACGCACCATCTTCCATGTCATGGAGGTCACTGATCTCTACCGTCACCTTGTTCCACCCGTCGACCACTGACCGACCAGATAGAGCCGCTATGTCTCCTGATTCCACACGCGCCCCTTTCACTGATGCTGAGCAGGCCTATTACAACCAGTTCGATGAGGACGTCACCGCGGGCCGCGTGCCCACCGTCGGACGCGGAGCCGGCCGTGACGGCTCACGCATCAGCGACACAGATCTTGATGCCATCCTCCGTGGCCGCCCAGGTCTCGGACAGGCCCACGCCACCGGTCGCGGACGCTCCCCACGCCGCCAGGTCCGCCTACCCGAGCACACCAACGCGGCTCTTGACGCCTACATCGAGAAGCACGGCACTACCGCCAGTGCCGTCATTCGTGATGCCGTTGAGGCTTATCTTTCCCATGAGAACACGCCAGCCGCATGATGACCGGTCTGAGCGATGGACACACGTTGTTCCTGTTCCGTTGTCATGCCTCGAATTACATGAGCAAGCCCCCGCCGCGGGTGGCGACGGGGGCTCGGAGGTGGTGCCCCGGACAGGATTCGAACCTGCGACCTTCTGCTCCGGAGGCAGACGCTCTATCCACTGAGCTACCGGGGCCCGAGGCGTGACTGTACCAGCGTCCCGGTCCCGGTGCGAAACCGGCACGAGACTGCGACATGTCCCACGATGCCCGGCAGCTGCCGGCCTCCCTCGTGATCCGGCCCGTCCGTTGACGGTACGCTGACGCGCGTGACCCCAGAAGAGCTTGCCGCAGCCATCCGCACCGTCCTGGAGGAGGCCTCCGCCGAGGGCTCCCTCGCCCTGCCCTCCGCCGAGATTCCCGTCCCCCGCGTCGAGCGCCCTCGCAACCGCGACCACGGTGACTGGTCCACCAACGTGGCTATGCAGCTGGCCAAGAAGGCCGGCACCAAGCCGCGCGATCTCGCCGAGCTCCTCGTCCCGCGCCTTGAGGCCCTCGACGGCATCGCCTCCGTGGAGGTCGCCGGCCCCGGCTTCCTTAACATCCGCCTCGACGCCGCCAGCGCCGGCGAGCTCGCCCGCTCCATCGTCGAGGCCGCAGAGGCCTACGGCCGCAACGACTCCCTGAGCGGCCAGCACATCAACCTCGAGTACGTCTCGGCCAACCCCACCGGGCCGGTCCACCTGGGCGGCGCCCGCTGGGCCGCCGTCGGCGACTCCCTGGCCCGAATCCTGTCCGCCTGCGGTGCCCAGGTCACCCGGGAGTACTACTTCAACGACCACGGCACCCAGATCGACCGCTTCGCCCGCTCCCTGCTGGCCTCCGCACGCGGCGAGCAGACCCCCGAGGACGGCTACGGCGGCGCCTACATCAGCGAGATCGCCCAGCAGGTGACCGCCGACGAGCTCGCCGCCGGCCGCCCCGACCCGGCCACCCTGCCCGACGCCGAGGCCACTGAGGTCTTCCGTTCCCGCGGCGTCGACCTCATGTTCGCCGCCGTCAAGGCCGAGCTGCACGCCTTCCGCTCCGACTTCGACGTCTTCTTCCACGAGGACTCCCTGCACACCTCTGGCGCCGTCGAGCGCGCCATCGCCCGCCTGCGCGAGCGCGGCGTCATCGAGGAGCGCGACGGCGCCACCTGGCTGCGCACCACCGACTTCGGGGACGACAAGGACCGCGTCCTCATCAAGTCCGACGGCAACGCCGCCTACTTCGCCGCCGACCTCGCCTACTACCTGGACAAGCGCGAGCGTGGTGCCGACTGCGCCCTCTACCTGCTCGGGGCCGACCACCACGGCTACATCGGCCGGATGATGGCCATGTGCGCGGCCTTCGGGGACACCCCCGGCACCAACATGCAGATCCTCATCGGCCAGCTCGTCAACCTCGTGCGCAACGGTGTCCCGGTGCGCATGTCCAAGCGCGCCGGTACCATCGTCACCCTGGAGGACCTGGTCGACGCCGTCGGCGTGGACGCCGCCCGCTACGCCCTGGCCCGTTCCTCCATGGACTCCATGATCGACATCGACCTGGACCTGCTGGCCTCCTCCACCTCCGACAACCCCGTCTACTACGTCCAGTACGCCCACGCTCGCACCCGCAACGTGGCCCGCAACGCCGCCGAGCACGGTGTGAGCCGCGACCCGAACGAGGCGCCCTTCGAGCCCGGTGCCCTGGACGATCCGGCCGACGCCGCCCTGCTGGGGGTCCTGGCCCAGTTCCCCGCCACCGTGGCCCAGGCCGCACAGCTGCGCGAGCAGCACCGAGTAGCCCGCTACCTCGAGCAGCTCGCCGCCGCCTACCACGCCTGGTACGGCGCCACCCGCGTCACCCCCCGTGGGGACGACGCCGTGAGCGCCGGGCACGTGGCCCGCCTGTGGCTCAACGACGCCGTCGGTCAGGTCCTGGCCAACGGGCTCGACCTGCTGGGCGTGAGCGCGCCCGAGAGGATGTGAGAGTCGATGACCGACCAGATTCCCGCCGGTGAGCCGCCCCTGGGGGCGCTGGCCTGTCCGGAGCCCGAGGACCGTCCCGACCTGTGGCCCACCACGGCGCGGCGCACGGATGATGGCGAGCTCGCCCTGGGCGGGCTGACCGTCTCCGAGATTCTCGCCGGGGCCCCCAGCCCCGTCTTCGTCCTGGACGAGGCCGACCTGCGCGGCCGCGCCGCCTCCTGGGCCGCCGCCATGCACGAGGAGTTCTGGCCCAGCTACGGCATGGCCGGGGGAGAGGCCTTCTACGCAGGCAAGGCCTTCCTGACCACCAAGGTCGCCCAGTGGGTCCTCGAGGAGGGCATGGGCATCGACACCGCCAGCCGCGGCGAGCTCGCCGTGGGACTGGCCGCCCTGCAGGAGGTGGACGGGGCGGAGGCCGCCACGGACGCCACCCGTCTGGGCCTGCACGGCAACGGTAAGACGCAGGCCGAGATCGCCGTCGCCCTCACCCACCACGTGGGCCACCTCGTCCTCGACTCCCTCGAGGAGGTCGACCTCGCCGTCCGCGCCGTGCGAGAGCTGCGCGCCAGCGGCGTCTACGGGTCCGAGGAGACCGGCAAGGTCATGGTGCGCCTGACCACCGGTGTGCACGCCGGGGGCCACGAGTACATCTCCACCGGTCACGAGGACCAGAAGTTCGGCCTCTCCGTCCACGCCGGTACCGCCCGGCAGGCCATCGACGCAATCATCGCCGCCCCCGAGCTTGAGCTGCACGGGCTGCACTCCCACATCGGCTCCCAGATCCTGGACCTGGCCGGCTTCCGGGAGGCCGTCGGCATCGTCCTCACCCTGCGCCACGAGGTCGCCGCAGATACCGGGCACCTGTGCCCGGAGGTCGACCTGGGCGGCGGTTACGGCATCGCCTACACCGGGGCCGACCCGGTGCCGCCCAGCCCGGCGCAGGTCGCCCGTACCCTGGCCGAGGCCGTGCGCGAGACCTGCGAGCGCCTTGGAGACGAGGTCCCCACCGTCTCCATCGAGCCCGGCCGCGCAGTCGCCGGCCCGACGACGGTCACCCTCTACACCGTCACCGGCCTCAAGCACGTCGACCTGGAGGAGGGGGCCTCACGCCTCTACGTCAGCATCGACGGCGGCATGAGCGACAACATCCGCCCCGCCCTCTACGAGGCCGCCTACACGGCCCTCGTTGCCAACCGCCGCCCCGACCCGCAGGCCGGGCTGGTGCGCAGCCGGGTGGTGGGCAAGCACTGCGAGTCCGGCGACGTCGTCGTGCGTGACGTGGACCTGCCCGCCGACCTGGCCGTCGGCGACGTGCTGGCCGTTCCCGCCACTGGTGCCTACGGGCGCTCCATGGCCTCCAACTACAACCTCTTCACCCGCCCCGGCGTGCGCTGGGTGCGAGAGCGCGAGTCGGGCTGGGTCCTGCGCCCTGAGACCATCGAGGACCTCCTGCGCCTTGAGGGTTGAGTCCCTGTATAGACTCCGGGCATGGGTGACAGTGACCGGGACTGCCGCAGGGACTTCTACCGCGCGCTGAACGTCCATCAAGGCGCTCAGATGCTCAGCGAGGAAGAGGAGTTCGAGCGCTACTACGTCCCGATCTATGCCCAGTCCGACGGCCCGGCTGGGCCGGATCTGGTCGCGGAGATCGCCACGGCGATCGACTTCACCGCCGGAGGGTCTGTTCAGCTGCTCTCCGGCTATCGCGGCGCCGGAAAGACCACTGAGCTCCTGCGCCTCAAACGGGAACTCGACCGTGAGGTTTACCTCCCCGTCTACTTCGACATCGAGGACTACTTCAACCCTGAGCTTCCACTCGAAGCGGCGACTTTTCTCGTCGGCCTCGCCGCCGGCTTCGTTGACAACTGCGAGGAAATCGACGGGCTCAAGCAGAGCCTGTACCGCCGGGTTCAGACATTCTTCCAGCGACTCGACATCGATGCCGAGCTCAGTGCCTCCGTCAGCGGGGGGCCGGCCTCTCTTGACCTAAGGGCGAGGTTCCGTGACGACGAGAGCTTCCGGGCGCAGGTCAAGGCCGCCCTCGACTCCAACCGCAAGACCTTCAAGGAGGAGATGCACGCCTTCTTCAACGATCTGGCGAACAGCCTGCCCGGGAACAAGACACCGGTCTTCATCGTCGACTCCATTGATCACTACCGGGGGCGGTCCTCCACCTTCGACGAGGTCCGCGACTCCGTGGAGACCTTGTTCTCCCACTACGCCTCAGAGCTGGCCCTGCCCGGGATGCACGTGGTCTACACGGTGCCGGTGTACGTCAAACCTACAGGATGGGGCGGGGAGGTCTGGCCCGTCCTCAACGTCAAGGTGCGGGAGCGCAGCGGCGAGGACTGCCAGGAGGGCATCGACCTGCTGCGTCAGGTGCTGGCTCAACGCGCCCCAAATGGCGATGTGGAACGACTCCTGGGTGCGGAGACGGACCGGGTGATCCGGGCCTCGGGTGGCCTGTTCCGTGACCTGTTCCGCCTGGTTGCGGGCCTCCTACTCAAGAACGGCCCGCTTCCCGTGAGACCCGAGGATGTCGACCAGGTGGAGCGCCAACAGCGCTCGCAGGCTGTCGTCGGGTTGACTCAGGAGCAGTGGGAGATCCTTCGCCAGGTGAAGGAGACCCAACAGCTTATCGTGCCGCGAGAGCTGACCTCGGAGGCCTGGACCCTCCAGGCCCTCGGGTACGTGCTGTGCTACCGCAACGGAACCGTTGACTGGTGGGGTGTGAATCCCCTTTTGGAGCCCCTCCTCGACGAGGACTAGCATGCGCGTCCCGACTGCCCCCTCGACGGTGAGTATTGACCAAGCTTGGTCGGATCTGCGCCGCCACCTGGAGTGGACCAGGAATGAGCCCACCGTCGTGATGATTGCGGCACAGACCCGAGCCCAGACCCAGGACCTCAAGGAACGTGCCGCACTGTGGTGCCGACGGACTCATGAGCCCTGGAGCGAACCGGAGCCAGAACAGCTTCTGAGCTTGTGGCTGAGCCGCCATCTTCCCGTTCCCGGCGTTCTCTTCCTAGATCTGTGGGATGACGAGGTGCGCCGCAGGGTTCTGCACATTCTCAACGAGATGCGGATACGCCTGGCTCGCCCCGGGGGCGGATGCGTCATGGTTTGCGGGCCTATCGCCCTACTTAGTGACGCGGCCCGTGAGGCAGCGGACCTGTGGTCCATTCGGTCCTTGACTTGCGTCATCGGTTCCAGTTCCAGCGATCTGGTGGACCGACCGCAGCGCCGCGAAGAGGACGACCGGTCTCGCTCCGTGGGAGCAAGTGACGGTTCTCGGTACCGCTCGACCTGGAGCATCACGGTTCCACCGGATCAACGGACCCCCGAGCTGGCTGTTACCATCCGAGAGACGGACCGGGCCCGGCGTCTGCTGCCTACTGAGCCTTGGAGGGCCAGAGAGATTCTAGATGCTCTGCCCGAGGAACCGTCCCCACTGGCGGTGGCTTTCAGGGGGCTGACCCGCGCGGAGATCGGCGGGCTGCTGGACGACACTGTCACTGTGGAGGTGAATCTCAAGGCCGTCCTGGAGACCCTTGCTGATTTTCCGGCCCCTCTCCGTTCCCAGGTGGCGGATGCGGTTCTGGCCATTGCCATGACCTTTGGTGCTGTCGACGCCGCTGCACCGGCCGCTCGGGAGCGCGAACGCTCGGCTCGGGGTTTGGTGGAGTCGTTGGGGACGCCGGAGGCTCGCCGTGACCTGTCAGTCTCGCTGAACAATGTGGGTCGGGTGGCCCTGGCTCGTGGTGAGTGGGATGCGGCTGAGGCTGCTTACCAGGAGTCACTGGGGTTGGCTCGGGGGCTGGAGGAGTCGTTGGGGACTCCAGAGGCTCGCCGTGACCTGTCAATCTCGCTGGACAATGTGGGGCAGGTGGCCCTGGCTCGTGGTGAGTGGGATGCGGCTGAGGCT
This sequence comes from Actinomyces acetigenes, assembly GCF_031296635.1. NCBI lineage: Bacteria > Bacillati > Actinomycetota > Actinomycetes > Actinomycetales > Actinomycetaceae > Actinomyces > Actinomyces acetigenes. The sequence goes on along the minus strand of NZ_JASPFC010000015.1, from coordinate 6,371 downwards.
GCTTACCAGGAGTCACTGGAGATTCGGCGGGGTTTGGTGGAGTCGTTGGGGACTCCAGAGGCTCGCCGTGACCTGTCAGTCTCGCTGGACAATGTGGGTCGGGTGGCTTGGGCGCGGGGTGAGTGGGATGCGGCCGAGGCCGCTTACCGGGAGTCACTGGGGTTGGCTCGGGGTTTGGTGGAGTCGTTGGGGACGCCGGAGGCTCGCCGTGACCTGTCGGTCTCGCTGGACAATGTGGGTCGGGTGGCTTGGGCGCGGGGTGACTGGGATGCGGCTGAGGCTGCTTACCGGGAGTCGCTGGAGATCCGGCGGGAGCTGGATGACCTGATGGGAACCCCGCAGGCTCAGCAGGACGTGTCAACCTCTCAGGAGAACCTCAAGCGCCTGAGCCAGAAGCGTGCTGACCTGGGAGAACTCTGAACGGAGTCGCGCCTCAGGAGGGGACCTGAAGGCTCCCTGTGTGGAGGGCTAGCACAACCGAAGCGCGGCCCTCCTCGTGGGGGACGCACAGTGTCAGCACAGTCTCGCGACACATTTTTTGTAGAGTATCTACAAATATTATGGCGTCAAGTTGGTTAGAACGTCAGTTTCAGTTGTGATGAGACTGTGACGTCGTGCGTGTTTTGAGTGTTCCCTATTCCCAAACAGTCGGTTTGTGACACAGTGGTCTTGGTCATCACGGGGCGGCTTTCCCTCTCCTGAACAGACAGTGGGAACGTTCGGTGATGCTTCACAAGGCAGACCCTTGTCATCTATGCCAGGAATCCGGAGAACCCATGAACACCATGTCCACGGGCGCCGCCTCTCGGCCGGCCCTCACACGAGGGGCGGTGAGGGGGGCCGCCGCCATCCTCACTCTCTTCCTTGTCGCGATCCTGTCTCAGTTCGCTCCTCAGGCGAGCGCTGAGCAGAACAAGAGCGTCAACGTCACCAACCTGTCTCTGACACGGGTGGACGGCAACAACATTGAGCAGGAAGGGAAGCTCAACACCTACGACCTCGCCCGCCTCAGCTTCGACTGGAGCGGCGTCGACGCCAACCTCAAGAGCGGCGACTCCTTCACGATCGGTCTGGGTGAGTACTTCACCAACCTGCAGAACAGCGAGACCCACCCGATGACCGTCGAGTACGGCGGCAAGGATGTCGAGGTCGGTACCTGCACCCTGACCGTCAAGGACGTCACCTGCACCTTCAACTCCAAGGTTGACGAGCTCAAGGCCGCCGGCTTCCACAACTTCAAGGGTTCCGGCTCCGCCCTGGTGTCCGTCGCCAAGGCCACCGACGAGCAGTCCGTTGACTTCACCGTCAACGGCGTCACCACCACCGTCACCCTGCCCGGTGGCGGCGGCATCGGCGGCCCCAAGGAGAGCGACTGGGAGCTCACCAAGTGGGCCTCCAGCTTCTACAACAACTACAAGGAGCTGACCTGGGGTGTGAACTTCGGGACCAACCAGACCACTGGTGGCAAGCTCGGCAAGACCTTCGACGGCTCCCGCCAGAGCATCGTCTTCACCGACACCCTCGGTGGCGGCATGACCTTCAACCAGGCCGACGCCACCCGCACGGTCCTCAACCTGCGCCCGGCTGACGGCAAGTCCATCCCGCTGACCAACGCCGCCGGCCAGGACGCCACCACCCAGTACGGTGACTACGACGTCAAGGTCACCTACTCCCAGGACGGACGCACTGCGACCTACGAGGTGACCGGTCCGTTCCAGAACGGCACCAACTTCACCCTGGAGTACCCCGTCTCCTTCGTGGACGCCAACGGCAACGCCGTCGCCGCCACGCGGGGCACCTCCTACGAGAACACCGTTAACCTCAACGGCACGGACCTGACCAGCACCCAGAAGCAGTCCTACGTCCAGTACTTCGACATCTCGGTCCAGATGGAGCCCGGCTTCGGCAGCTTCAACGTGACCAAGGTCATCGAGGGTGAGGCCGCCGCGAAGGCCGCCGGCTCCAGCTTCGTCGTCGACGTCGCCTACGAGCTGCCGGCCGCTGCCAGCTCCTACCCGGACTGGAAGGCTCCCGAGGGCCAGAAGGCCACTGGCGAGGGCCGCACCGGAACCTCCTCCGTCACGGTCAAGCCCGGTGAGCCGGTCGCCTTCGACGGCACCTTCCCCGTGGGCACCAAGATCACGCTCACCGAGGACACCTCCAAGGCCCAGCCCGCCGCCTCCGGCTTCAGCTGGGGTGAGCCGGTCTTCACCATCGACAGCCAGAAGACCAACACCTTCACCATCCGCGACCAGGAGCTCGTCAAGGTCTCCCTGACCAACACGACGACGACCACCTCGACGCCGCCGACGACCACGCAGACTCCGCCCGCGGTGACCACGCCGCCTGCGACCCCGCCGACGACCACGCAGACCCCGCCCGCGGTGACCACGCCGCCTGCGACCCCGCCGACCACCACGCAGACCCCGCCGAGCACCCCGGGTGCTCCGGTGCCACCCACCTCCACCCCGAAGACGCCGAACGGTGGCACTCCGCCGCTGGCGCACACCGGTGCTAACGCTGTTGCGCTCGTGCTGCTCGCCGGCGCCGGCCTGGGTGGCGGTGCCCTCCTGGTGGCTCGTCGCCGCAACGCCTCCTGAACGCGGGTAACCGCTTCTCGAGCCTGAACGCTCTGTCATCAGAGCCCATCCAGTGGCCCCGACCCGGTTCAACCGGGTCGGGGCCACTGGCCGTCTGTGCCCAGGGGGCCGGTCGGTATCCCGCAGGCTCCGCTCGAGGTACCTGCCGGAAGCAGGAGATCCTCGTCCGATCGTCTCAGCCGTAGGGAGGAGGAGCCCTCCTCGCCAATCGTTCTCCTGAGGGGCGCTTATCGCAGCGCTGCTTTCTAACCTGAAGGCATGAGCGCAACAACCTCCTCCTCTCCGTCCACACTGACCTCCTTCCTCTCCTCCCTGGAGCAGCCGCCTCCGGCCTGGGGGTACTCCGACAGCGCGGCCGCCCCGACGTCCATGGGCCTGGGCCGGGTGATCACTCGGCTGCTCAAGCAGATCATCTGGCGGCGTTGAGCGCCTTTACTTCGCGCACCGTCACAGGTGGGCGCCGGAAGCAACCTGCCCGGGCCCATCAGCCGGGGAGCACGGGACCTGCCGTGTGTCCACAGGCGGACACGCAAGCGCTCCACGGTCGATGGCCCTTATGCTGGCCCGCGGCGATGGTCATCGCCGGTGAGCGGTCGGTTGACCGCGCCTGCCGATCGGCCCATCGCATGACGCAGTCGAAGTGCCCACGCGCGGCACGCAACACAGCACACACAGCAAGGTGGTCATTCCGTGGCTCAAGACCTCTCACCCGCCCAGCGCACACTCACCGTCGGCGTCCTCGGCGCCGGGACCGTCGGCAGCCAGGTCATTCGCCTCCTCACCGAGCAGGCCGACGACTTCGCCGCCCGCTCCGGCGCGCGTCTTGAGATCACGGGCGTCGCCGTCCGCGATGTCAACGCGCCGCGTGACTTCGCCGTCCCCCGGGACCTCCTCACCGATGACGCCACCGCTGTCGCCACCGGGAACGACCTGGTCATCGAGCTCATCGGCGGGATCGAGCCGGCCCGCACCCTCATCCTGGCCGCCTTCAAGGCCGGGGCCAGCGTCATCACCGGAAACAAGGCCCTCATCGCGGCCCACGGCCCCGAGCTCTACACCGCCGCGGCGGCCGCCGGCACCGACTTCTACTACGAGGCCGCCGTCGCCGGCGCCATTCCCGTGGTCTACGCGCTGCGCGAGTCCATGGCCGGCGACCGCGTCACCAGCGTGCTCGGCATCGTCAACGGCACCACCAACTACATCCTCGACGAGATGAGCACCAAGGGCCTGTCCTTCGAGACCGCCCTGGCCACCGCCCAGGAGCTCGGCTACGCCGAGGCAGACCCCACCGCCGACGTCGACGGCCTGGACGCCGCCGCCAAGGCCGCCATCATCGCCTCCCTCGCCTTCCATACCCGGGTGGGCCTCGACGACGTCTCCGTCGAGGGCATCCGCAAGGTCACCGCCGACGACATCCGCGAGGCCCACGCCTCGGGCTGCGAGCTCAAGCTGCTCGCCATCGCCCAGCGCCGCGAGGACGAGCATGCACAAGGCGTCTCCGTGCGGGTCCACCCCGCCCTCGTGCCCAACGACCACCCGCTGGCCAGCGTTCACGGCGCCTACAACGCCGTCCTGGTCGAGGCCGAGAGCGCCGGGCGCCTCATGTTCTACGGTCAGGGAGCAGGGGGAGCCCCGACGGCCTCCGCGGTCCTGTCCGACGTCGTCGCCGCCGCCGCCCACCGGGTCCACGGAGGTCAGGCCCCCCGCGAGTCCTCCTACGCGAGCCTGCCGGTCCTCGGCCCCGAGGCCGCCGTCACCCGCTACCAGATCCAGCTGCGCTCCGACGACGCCGTCGGCTCCCTGGCCGCAATGGCCTCCGTCTTCGCCGAGAACGGGGTCTCCATCAACTCGGTGCGCCAGAGCGCCTACGTCACCTCCGACGGCAGCCAGGACCAGGCCGTCGTCACCTTCGTGACCCACCCGGCCCCCGTCTTCCACCTCGACGCCGCGGTCGAGGGGCTACGAGTCTCGGACCGGGTCGCCGAGGTCGTCTCCATCCAACGTGTCGAGGGTGAGTGACATGCGCATCGTCTACGAGCGCGCGGCCGTCCGGGTCCCGGCCACGACGGCGAACATGGGGCCAGGCTTCGACTCCTTCGGCATGGCCTTCCGCTACTACGACGAGGTCTCGGTGCGGCCGATCACCGGCACCACCCGCGTCATCGTCGAGGGCGTGGGCGCAGAGACGGTCCCCACCGATGACAACAACCTCGTCGTGCAGGCCCTGCGGGCCGGCCTCGACGCCGTCGGAGCCCCACAGGCCGGCTTCGAGATGCGCTGCGTCAACCGGATCCCCCACGGCGGGGGCATGGGATCGTCCGCCAGCGCCGCCGTGGCCGGACTCATGCTGGCGCGCGGCCTCATCTCCGAGCCGGAGGCCCTCAGCGACGACCGGATCTTCGCCCTGGCCACCGACTTCGAGGGCCACCCCGACAACGTCGCTCCCGCCGTGTTCGGAGGCGCCACCGTCGCCTGGGTCGAGCGCGGCGGGCATCCGCGTATGGCGCCCATGCCCGTGGACGCCACCCTCGGGGTGAGCCTGCTCATCCCGCCGGCGACGACGCGCCTGTCCACCAAGGAGGCTCGTCAGGTCCTGCCGGTCTCCGTTCCGCGCGAGGACGCCCTGTTCAACACCTCCCGGGCCGCCGTGCTCATGCTGGCGCTCGCCGGACGCCCCGACCTGCTCATGGCCGGCACTGAGGACCGGCTCCACCAGGAGTACCGACGCGGGGTCCTGCCCGCCTCGATGGCGGTCATGGACTCCCTGCGCGAGCAGGGCTACCCGGCCGTCATCTCCGGTGCGGGCCCCACGGTGCTGGTCCTGTCCACGCTGGCCGACCAGACCCGTTTCGCCCTGGAGAACCACGGCTGGAGCGTACTCAGCCCCGGAATCGACACCCGCGGGGCGGTCCTGACCTCCTGATCCGCGCGAACGGCTTCTTCGCCCGCCTCCCGATCGCGGGCGTCCTCGAGTCCGAGGGCGCCCGCGATCTGCGTCCGCCTCGAATCCCCGGTGAGGTGTGCTGTCTCCTCACTTCTGAGACATGTGGGGGTTATGACTTCTGAGGCACTCACTCAGACAAGATTCCGGGATGGTGCTGGTGGTCCTGGAGGCGAGGGTGGCCTCAAGGCGAGGCATGACGGGGTGTGGGTGTCCATGGTGCTGACATCACAGGCGCACCGGCGCCGCGCGCCGAAGAAGAACCGCAGGATTCCAACGATCCCCACGGGGTGCTTCGGCGGCTGGATCGTTGATGTCAGCGCTGTGGACACCGGGCTGTGCGGGAGTGAGTCCGCGGGGTTCTTGGTGGCACAGCCCGGCGCTGTCGCGGTGTGGAACCACCGCCACAGTTGCCTCCGACCCTGCGTCGTCTGCCGCGCCCAGCCCCGCCACCCGGGGCCCATCACACGTCACCAACGTCATGACCTCAAACATCGAGCTCTATCCGGCGCCCACACGAAGGCCCGCAGGCCATGGTTCAACGCCGACCCCGCCCGCACCGAGCCGGCTCCGCCCCGCTCCTGCCCCGAGTCGGCCTACTCCACGAGGGTCGGGATCTACTGGCCAATGGTTGTGCGTACTGCACGAAGGCCCCACCTACCCGAAGTACCCCCAACCCTCCTCCAGTAGCACCCCACCCTCGTGCAGTACATCCAGACGACACCGGCAGCCATCACAGTGACCGGGCCGGCCCCTCTCCGACAGGCCCAAGCAGCAGCTCTCCCCTCCGGCAGACCCACCCCGCCGATGTCTTGAGAAGTCATGACATC